>JASFVG010000016.1:0-23144 GCA_050049955.1 Anaerolineae bacterium
GGCGGTCTCCAACACCTCATCCGGAGGCAACAGTCCAGCAATCCGATCGCCAATCTCGTTGAGCAGGGACAACTGGGTGACTCGTCTTTGCAGCTCCTCCGTTGCCTTGCGCTGCTCTGTGATGTCGAAAAAGAAGGCCATCATCTGGAGCAGTTGACCGCCCTTATCCCTGACCGTGTTTGCAGACACCAGCACGAAGAAGTGGGAGCCGTCCGGCCTGTGGGCCGTCAGTTCCCCGGTCCAGCCGCCCTCGCCATCGAGCAGTTCGATCACCGCAGACGGCTGGAAGTCCCAGTCGCCGAAGTCACCGACGTCCCTGCCCAACACGTCCTCCCGGCGCTCATATCCCCACAACCGAAGGAAGGCCGCGTTCACGTAGGTCACCTGCCCCCCCGGGCTGAAGAAGCAGATAGCGTTGATGGAGGACTCCACGCCAGCATCCTTCAATCGCAACTCACCCTCCGCGCGCCGAAGCGCGTGCACGTAGGCGGCGCGCATTCGCTCCTGTTCTTGGAGCAGGGTGGCCCGATCCTCGCCAACGAAGCCCGTCGCTAACCCTTCGGCCACAGAGGTCAGCCGAGGGACGAGCACTCTCGTCAGTTCGGCGGGGAGATCGCGGAGGAGATGCTCAAGCAGCGCCCCCTGAACGCGCCCGAAGGCGGCGGGCGCTAGGCGGAGTGGCACGAATGCAGCGCCGATGGCCTCGGCCTCAGCTAGATCAGTCGCGTCCGCAGCCAGGACGGCAAAGACCCGATCAAGTAGGCGAGACAGAAGCTCGCGAGCTTCCTGGGGCGAACGAGCACTGAGAGCCGGCGCCTTGATGGCTCGGAACCAGTCGTCTAGGATAGCTCGCGATCGGTCCTCGAGGATCCGGTGGATTGTGTCTTGAGTCGATGGCATCAGCAGTGAACAACCCAATCGCTATCGGTTCACCAAGCCACAACCGGGCACCAAAGCTGCCTCCCGCAGTGCACGCTTAGCGAACCTAGCACTGAATCGAGCGCAGTGGTCCCTCGTCCCCGTGCCGGAACGCAGTCACACTCCCGTACCCCTGGTGCGCTACGGCTTCCGTCCGACCCCTACAAAACCGAGGTACTGCTCAGGCTGGTCGGCGAGCACATCATCCGGAGCCTCGGGTCGCCAGACCGGGGCGCGGACCAGACCCGGCTCAACCAACTCGAGCCCATCGAAGTACCGCCTGATCTGGTCAAGCGACCGCACCTTGGTATCGGACGTGGATTGGTACAGCGGCAACACCCGATCCAAGATCTCTCTCGAAGCCTCGTCTAGGCAGGGGTGGGATAGCACGACATAACTGCCTGACACCAACCGTTGCTTGATGCGGCGGACAGCGTCCTCCGCATCCTCATCGTCCAGGACGTAGTGCAGGACTGCATTGAGCAAGACCGCCAGGGGCCGGCTCAGGTCGAGCAGATCCTTGACCTTGTCGTGGCCGAAGATCGCCTCCGTGCTTACCAGGTCCTCACAGATCAGCGTGGCGCGGGGGTCCTCGGACAGCATGAGCTCACTGTGTGACAAGACCACGGGATCGTTATCAACGTAGACGACCCGCGCCTCCGGATTCGCGGCCTGAGCCGCTTCGTGGACGTTGCCGGCAGTCGGTAGGCCGGATCCTATGTCCAGGAACTGGTCGATCCCCTGATCGGCCAGGAATCCAACAGCCCGGCGCAGGAACGCGCGTTGCGCGACAGTTCCGCTCCGTATGTGGGGGTAGAGTTCCCCCATGGCGTCCGCCAACTGCCTATCGGCGGCGAAGTTGTGGAATCCACCGACAAGGTAGTCGTAGATCCGAGCGGGATGCGGCTTGTCCACGAGCAATCCGTCAGGAACCCAAGTTCTGTCAGCTCTCTCTGCCATGCTCTCCTTCAGGTTCGTTGTTTATCGATGTGGAAGTAGGCCACTCCGGCAGCAGAGCCCGGCTTGAGGGTCCCAGCCCAACTCAAGAACGGCACCTGGCCTGTCGGCGAAGCTGCAGGTTCGGTTTGACCGTGGTCCTCCGATTCCGAGCGCTTCCCAATTCCAAAGCGATAGCACGGTGCCGTGTGCGAAGCGTCTGCGCAACGCGTTCGCAGTGCAATGTCAACCGAGATCCGCCGCGCTGAAGCTATCGGGCAGGAGCTCGGCAACGGTGGTCTCGCGGACGCAGCCGTTGGTGTCGGCGATGAGGACCAGCGTGTCCTCCCCGAACTCCCTCAGGACCTGCCGGCAAGCGCCGCACGGTGCCCCCCCGTTGCTGGTGACCACAGCGATAGCCTCGAACCGTCGCTCACCGCCACAGATAGCCTTGAAGACCGCCACCCGCTCCGCGCACATCACCAGCGGGTAGACGGCGTTTTCAACGTTGCAGCCGACGTACACGTGCCCCGATTCGGTTAGAAGCGCCGCGCCGACAGCGTATTCCGAGTAGGGCGCGTAGGCCTGTTCTCGGGCCGCAGCGGCCTGTCGAACGAGCTCCTGGCAGTCGATATCAATCCTCGCCATCGTCACTCTCTTCGTCCTTGCCACGTACCCTGGCGGGTACACCGTAGGCCACCGCTCCGTCAGGAACATCATGAGTCACAACGGAGCCGGCGCCAGTCTTGGCTTCCCTACCCACACGAACGGGTGCGACGAGCATCGTGGCGGAGCCGATGAAAGCCCCGTCCTCAATCACGGTCTTGTGCTTCCGCTCGCCATCGTAGTTGCAGGTGACGGTGCCAGCACCCACGTTGGCCCTGGCGCCGACCTCGGTGTCGCCCAGGTAGCTGAAGTGGCCCATCTTGGCGCCAGGGCCGAGGGTCGCCTGCTTCAGCTCGCCGAAGTTGCCGACGTGTGCGCCCTCGCACAGTCGGGCCCCCTTGCGCAGATGGCTGAAGGGGCCGACATCCGCCCCATCCTCCATGACGGCCTGCTCCACCACTGACGCCAGGACCCGACAGCGGTCGCCAATCGTGCAATCCTCAATGATCGCATTGGGACCGATGGTGCAGCCCTCGCCGACAACTGTCTCACCGCGCAGGTGGGTGTTTGGTTGGATGGTGGTATCGCGGCCAATGGTGACGGTGGGCTCGATGTAGGCGGTTGCCGGATCGACGATGGTGACGCCGGAGAGCATCCAACTGCGGTTGATGCGGCGGCGGAGCACCTGCTCAGCCTCGGCCAGGTGGGCACGGGTGTTGATACCTAAGGCCTCCTCAGGGGCGTCGACCACGACGGCCTCGACCGTCAGTCCCTGGTCCACGGCCATCCCGACCAGGTCCGTGAGGTAGTACTCCCCCTTGGGCACGGTCTTGGGGATGCGATCAAGGTTCTCACACAGCCACGGGGCATCGAAGCAGTAGACGCCAGCGTTCAGCTCGCGAATCGTAAGTTGCTCGGGTGTGGCGACGGCCTCCTCGACGATCTCCACCACGCCACCATTCTCGTCCCGAAGCAGGCGCCCAAAGCCATGCGGCTCCTCCTGCACGAGGGCCAGCATCGTGATCGGTCCCGAGTTGTTCCGCTGCCGCTCGACCAGCTCCTCAAGCGTCTCCACGGTGAGGAGCGGCATATCAGCATAGCATACCAGCACTAGGTCGGCCTGGCCCTCAAAAAGGTCGCGAGCCTGGAGCACGGCGTGGCCAGTGCCGAGCTGCGGGTCCTGGCCGACGTAGGAGACCTCGGGACCTGCGGCTTCCCGAACGGCGTCGGCCCCGTGGCCGACAACCAGTATCGGCAGTGCGTCCGACACCTGGCGCGCGGTATCCAGGGCATAGGCAACGAGGGGGCGGCCTGCCAGAGGATGGAGGACCTTGGGGAGATCGGACTCCATACGGGTGCCCTCGCCGGCGGCGAGAATCACGACAGCGAGATCCACGTTTCCCTCCTACTCAGTGCCTCTCCCGCCGGCGGAGCTTTATGGGGCCGGCAAGCCAGCATAGCTCGAGGATCTGGCTCGTCGCCCGCTGGAACGCCGGCAGCTAGGCACCGTCGTGCGCAGACAGCAGACTGTTGACCCGCCTAGGGCCACAAGAGCCGTGGCCTTCTGACCACGGCCAAGCGCCGAATCCTGTCGCCGGGGCGACAGGCGATACCGGGGCATCAAGCTGGGGCGGTAGGATTCGAACCTACGGTTGCGGGATCCAAAATCCCGTGCCTTACCACTTGGCTACGCCCCAACGGGCTATGCATTATAGCACAATCAATTGCCTGTGCAATTGGCCATCACGTGCTGGACTGGGGCGGTCGGCACAGCTCGATCCTGGTCAGGCCGCAGGTTGAGGGTCTGTCAAGCGATGGAACCGGGGAGCCAGCGGACGCCGCGCCAGGATTGGACGGTGGTCTGGAGTGTGCCGGGGGTTCACCCATGCGGTCCCCAGATCTCTCCATCTAAACGATGCCTGGGAAGTGTAACGGAACCGGGCATTGCTCGTTAGCAGCTGAGAAGTGCCAAGTCGGGCACACACGAATATACAAGGAGGATCAGATGAAAAGGCTCGCTTTCGTACTAGTCGTGGTAGTTGCTTTGACGGTCAGCATCACCTCTTCAGCCCTCGCAGGGGGAGGCAAGGTCCGTGGGGAAAACGGCCAGGGTGCCGTCAACCAGGTGCAAGTGCAGGACCCGCCACCCTTCCAGCCATAGGCTCCTGTACAGACAGTCTACCAGAGAACCGTCGGGACTGCTTCCGTCTCTCTTGATCTGCCCTGGTCTCGACTGCGCGGAGCGCGGTGTCGAAAGCACCGCGCTCCACCTTGTGGCAGGGCAATTCGAGGGGCTGCCTGACCGTACCCGGGAAGCAGCCCGGCTGTCGCGATGCCGACAAGCTGGCGCCGCCGGCCTCTACTCAGCCCCTGAATCGTTTCCATAGAGTTCACCATAGACCAGGTTGTTCAGGGAGACCTGCTCCAGGTACTCACGGGTGCTACCGAAGCCGATCCAGCGGACGAAGTCGTCTTGGGTCGATACCATGGCGTCAGACCGCCAGCTGTCCACATTGCCCGGACCCCCGTTGTAGGCGGCAATCGCCAGCGCCAGCTCACCATCGTAGTAGTCTAGCAGGTGGCGCAGATACCAGGCGCCCATTCGCACATTGGCCTCAGGCGTGAAGGCCGCCCCGGGAGAGATCTCCTCCCCCAGCTGCTCGGCAATCCAGTCCTGGGTTGTGGGGAGTATCTGCATAAGGCCCCGCTCGGCGACGTAGCCGAAAGCCACGGGGTCGAAGCGACTCTCCTGGCGCATGATCGCATAGACCAGGTGCGGATCGACGCCAAACTCGTCCGCCGCCGCCGTGACGGTTGCCGAGTAGGGTCTAGGGAAGCTCAGCTTCCAGAACGCCCGCGCCGCGCTGCCGTGCTCGGCGATGTATCCCTCGGCGATGGGCTGGGCATCAAGCACGTACCCTCTGGCGTCGAGCGCGCGGGCCATGGCCAGATCAACCTCGGGCGTTGTGCGGGCACGTGCGGCCAGCAGGAGCTCCAGCCTGGCCAAGTCGGGACGGCCGATCAACTCTAGGGCATCGGCCTTAGCCATGAGCTCACGTCCTGCCTCGGCTAGCGGCGGCGTCGTGGGCAGGCGGAGCTCCTCACCGGTGGCACGGATCGCCAGCCAGCTCAGGTCTAGGCCCTTGAGGATTTCCTCGGCCTGCTCCAGAGCCATCTCGTCCCCAAGCCGTTCGCCAAGAACGCGGAGGCGATAGGCCGCATCGTCGGCCAGATAGGAGTCTGTCCGCGCGATCCGTTCGTAGACAGGCAGAGTCTCTGTCAGGCGCCCCTGGCTTTCAAGGAGCGAGGTGGCCGTCCACCAGTCCGCCGGGTACGGGCTGTCCAGATATCCATTGACCTCATCCGACTCCTCCTGCTCGGGGGGCCCGGCCTGATCTGGAGAGTCCTCAGAATCGTCTGTGGAATCATCCTGCAGATCGTCCTGGGAATCATCCTCGGGATCCTCCCCGGAATCCTCGGGAGCGGATTCTGCAGCATCGCTGTCCTCAGACGACTCTGTCTCGGGTGGCAGCCCGAGGGCTTCGCGCACCTCGGACAGGGCTTGCCTGGCCTCGACGTCGTCTGGCGACGCCTCCAGCCAGGACTCGTAGGCCTCAAACGCCTCCTGATAGCGCCCCAGGCCCTTCAGGGCCTTTCCCCGCAGCGGCAGCGCAGCGGGGTCGTCGACGCCACGGAGTATTTCGACGGTGTCGCTGAAGTAGAAGGCGGTGTTGAGATCCTCTGCCAGAGTTAGTGGGTCGGGCGCCGTGCGACGCATGCCCTCGAAGGCATCATGCTTCTGAGCCAGTATAGCGGAATACTCTGCATACGCTGCGTCACTATCGCCTCGCTCCTCCAGGTAGTGGGCAAGCTCGAGGCGCAGACCGACGGTGGTATGCACCTCCAGAGCGTCTCGATAGGCCTCCTCCGCCTGGGGGGCTTCGAGGGAGGCATAGTAGCGCGCCAGATTTACCAGGGACTGGTTGGCAGCGGGGCTCTCGGGCCTGAAGTCGGCAACGGCCTGAAGGGTCCGGAGAGCCTGTAGATCCGGCATCTGGGCTTCGGCAGCCCACAGCTGGGCATACTCCTCAATCTCGGGCAGCTTCCTGGCCAGCGCGGCATACAGCGCGCTGGCGCGCTCCGGCGATGCGCTCTGCGCCTGCCGGTACAGCCTTTGCGGCGAGCTGAGCGCGTCCCGGTTCACCCAGAGTACGACTCCCGCCGCGATCACAGCGACGAGCGCGCCCGCCATGGCAAGCCGCCACATCCGAAGCCCCCACGTTGCGTGCCCATCCAATCCATTCCCCATCGTCAGCCCTCCGTATCTGGCGCCAGTTCAAAGGCATGCACCCGGCGGTCGATGGACCCGACGAAAAGACGACCTGCTCCAATGGTTGGAGCCCCCGCGATGGCGTCGCCAGTGCGGTAGAGCCAGACCTGCTCCCCGGTCCTGCGGTCGAGCCCATGGATCGCCCCGTCGTCGGAGCCGAAGAAGATCACATTCCGCCACACCCGCGGCGAGGACCGAATGATATCGCCGGCCTCAACCTGCCATACGCTGCGCCCGTCACTAGCGTTGAGTGCGTACAGGATGCCATCGTTGGCTCCCACGTAGACCAGGCCCTGGGTGACAACGGGTGACGACTCGATCGCGCCATCGGTCTCGAAAATCCAGCGTGGCTTCCCAGTGACTGCATCGAGGGCATAGAGATTCCGGTCGACGGACCCCACGTAGACGGTTTGGGCAGCCAGGGCCGGCGCAGAGACGATGTCCCCGTCGGTCCGGTAGCGCCAGCCCAGTTCGCCCGTCCCGACGTTCAGGGCATAGAGGTAGTTGTCGGCGGACCCGACGTAGACCAGTTCGTTGCCTAAGGCGGCCGCCGCCTGTATCCTGCCCCCCGTCTGATACCACCACACGCGCTCGCCGTCCCCAGCCCGCAGTGCATAGAGGATACCATCGTGGGAGCCGACGTAAACGGTATCCTCACGAACGACGGGTGACGCTGTCACCCAACCCTGTGTGTCGTAGGTCCAACCCAGCTCACCCTGGCCAGCGTCCAGGCCGTAAACCTTCCCGTCCCAGGAGCCAAAGATGAGCTGGTCGTCGATGACCGCCGGCGCGGAGGTGACGTTGTCCAACGTGTCGTAGCGCCAGATAGTCTCGCCGCTCTCGACGTCGAGCGCATAGAGGGCGTTGTCGTCGGCTCCCAGATAGAGTACGCCGCCTTCGACCGTCGGCGTCCCCCGAACGTAGTCACCCAGCTTGACCATCCAGGCGAAGGAGATCGCGGGTTGTTCGGCAGGTACCGAGGTCTGGCATGCGACCAGCAGGGCCGCCGCAACGCTAATCGTAATCGTGCTCCGCATAATCAGGACCTCCCAGCCCAGCTATCCTCCGGTGAATGGATCGTGCAAGGCGCGAACAGCGACGCAGCCCGGCCATCCGAGCGTACCACTGAGGAACACTCTGAACAGACGGCAATCCGCCGCGAAGACTCCCCCTCATCCCGAGGGCAGACCGCCCAATGCCCTTTGCACCAGGAAGATGACGCCGGCCGTCGTCCCCCAGGCAAGGTATCCCACAATTAGCAAGCGAGGCAGGCCCCATCCTGCTCGCGCCCCGAGCCAGACCGTCAGGGGCCAGGTCGCCGTCGCGGCGAGCCCCAGGAGCATCGAGCGGGCGAAAGTGATGACAGCCGTACGATCGCCGTCCTCGGCGACGTACACGATCCATAGGCCCAGGGCGATGGTAACCGGCATCGTGGCCGTGACGGCCGCCAGCACCCTGGAGCGGGCCCGCAGCACAGCCATAACGATGATGACGGCGATGGAAGCGAGGACAGGGGCGATGCGCCGGAAAGTCTCGTTCATTGGGAGCACCTCGGTTGGGCTAGCTGAGGGCGACGTGCAGGTGGAGCTTGACTTCTCATGAATACGCCGGCTCCCATCGCAGCTTGAACCGGATGGGAGCCGGGGACTGACACACTATCTAGGGTACGCTTCGCAGGACCAGGGGCAAGAAGACCGCATGTCTCACGCCAGCCATGCACCAGTAGCCGGCACACACGTCGTAGCTGCTGCCCGACGAGCGTCCGACCGTCACTTGGCCGGCGCTGCCCCGTGCATCAAACTGGGCTCCCGCCATGCGCCTCCCGCCGCTGCTGACGACGTGCCAATCGATGTCGTGCTGAGCGGTGGGCATGGCGCGCGTCGGGGCGGCGTGAGCGGCCTGGGCTAGGAGGAAGAGTATCCATAGGAGCGCTGGGAGCCTCGCTCGCTTCATCGCTGCCCCCTAGTACGGCTCCTGGATCTCGTACTCGAAGACTACCGCCATGATGCGCAGATTGTCGTTGAAGGGGCCGTCGAAAAGGGCGTGCAGCCAGTAGATGTAGTGCTGGTTGTCGACCACGGGGTGATCGACGCTGTCTGAACCGCTGCCGTAGTAGAGCGGCTCCGGCGACTGAGACCCGACCTGAGCCATATCCTCGTGATCGTCCACCGTCCCGTCGACGGGCCCGCGCTTCAGCGTCATGGTGATGACGCCCGGTGAAACGTAGGAGAAATCCCGGTAGTAGAAGGTCATCTCAGTGAGCTCGGCGGCGTGGGGGAGCTGTAGCGGGGCGTAGTAGTGCGCGCCGCTGGTAGTGTACAACGATCGGCCCTTCTTCACGTAGTAGGACGACGGCGAGTACTCCTCGAAGGCTGCCGGCGAGACGGAGATGTAGCTCTTGCGGGTGTCCCACGTCAAATCACCGCCGACGTGGACGTCGCCATTGGCTGCCAGGGCCAGGCCGCCGCCATTGTTGGTCAGCAGCAGGGCCGGCCCGGGCCCTCCGTTGACGAGGCGGTAGAGGGGCGAGCCGCTGGTGGCGCTGACCATGCCTCCCACCCGCAGCGTCTCCGCGCGCAGGGCATAAGGCACGCTGAGCAGGGGCTGGCGGGGCGTCATCTCCTGACCCGCGCCCACCTGGACGCCAAGCCAGCGCGAGCCTCCGGAGAAGACCTCGGGGCCGAGGGGTTTCGCGTGGCTGCCGAGCTGCGTGGTGAACAGCCCGTCCTGGATCTGGACAGACACGTCCTCCTGGAACCAGATAGGGACCGTAGCGGTGAAGACATCGAATATCCGGAAGGTCATGTCGTAGTCGCCGTCCGGGACAGCCTCACCGGTGGCGTGGTCGACCAGACGTCCCTGGTAGCTGATCGCAGAGGGGACATTGGAGGGCGCGGGGGGGAAGTGTGGAACGGCCGCAAGCGCGTTGTTGAAGGCCCACAGCAGGGCAGCGGTCGTGAGCAGGGCGGTCACGGACACGGATAGGGCAACGACTGTACTACGGCGCATGAGGTTCCTCCTTCGCCGGGCTGTTGAGTCGGCTTCCCTCTTCGAGGGCGCGGCGGTCAACCCTCCAGTTGATTGGTCCCATATGCATATCTCCCTAGCAGGTGGTCGCGCGCGGCTCCGGTCAGGGAACGGCCTATCGTGCTGGCAGCGCCACCGGTGCGTCGCAAGAGCGGGTCCGCCCGCCTGGCGCTCAGTTCGACGTTGCTCTCAACACCCATTGTAGCACAGCTGGGCAGCTGTACAAACCACCGAGCCTTGTGGAGTAGGCTGCTACCGCGAGGACCGGCTGGTCACGGCTCAGGTGAAGCAGATGTCCGGGCGACAGCTCGGCTTACCCCGGGACCTGATGACGACAAGCTTGTGGCTCAGGGGCGACACGTGCGGGCAAACGCTCTCCGATCTTCGCCGTTGAAGAGCGGGAGAGCGTTTGACAAGCTCGGGTATGGGGCTGCGCGACCTACAGTACCCGCCCAGAATCGGAATCTGCAGACTTCCGGTCCACAATCACGATCGGACCCTGGCGCAGATGCTGAGCACGGTCCGCAGTATTCCCGCTCCGCCGGACTACTGCCACGCCCACATTCGGTGGGCCGTCAGCCCCGTCGACCCCTCACCTGCGGTGAGCCACCCTCCAGCCGCCGTTAGCTGTGCGCCCGAGGCAGGCATCGAGTCTGCGGATGCCATCCCCCATAGCTAAGTCGCCGGTTTGACTAGTCTTCTCCCAGCAACTCGACCAATGCCGTAAGCGCCTTTTCGCTCAATCCGGCATCGAGTCCTCTGTGCGCGAGTTCACTAAAGAGCCTCGGCAACTCTGATGAGGCGCCAAGCGTTTCGAACGTGCTCAAAGCATCGTCAAGTGCTGCCACGTAGGTGGCCAAGGAGGCCTCTGGGCTTTCGAATCTGCCATCAGCAACGGTGTCGGAGAAATACTGGTGGTAGCTTGGTAACCAGCCCATTGATACGGGCACATGGCGAGCGAATGTTTCAAGAGGAATGCCTGCTTTTTGAGAAACCAGGCCGCCGTATATCATGCCGAACATGAAACCCTGTCGGGTTGTGAAGAGCGCAGCGAATAGTGCAGGTAACATACCAGGCTGATCGCCCACTCGGGCTGAACCGCCACCCAGTGTCTTGATGACGCTCTCCCACCTTTCCCATACATCTTTCCTACCAACCGTGAGCAATATGGTATCATCTTTGCCGACAGATGATGGATAAGCGTTGATCATCCCGATTAACCAGTCGGCCCCCTTCTCAGAAAGCAAACGGGCAAGCGTTTCCGCCCCGGTGATTCCACCCGTACTGAGTTCGATGATTGTCTTGTCCTTGAGTGAAGCCTCTATGTCTCCGAGAAGCTGAATCGTCGTGTCGTGCGACGTGATGCAAGTGATCGTTGCCGGGCTTGCGGCAATCGCCTCCTCGGGCGAACTGGCCAGAATGGCCCCAGCTGCTGTCAACGGCTCAGACTTTTCAGCAGTTCGATTCCACACGGTCACCGAGTAGCCGTCTTCCAGCAACGTACGTGCCAACGCGCTACCCATATCCCCAAGTCCGATTGCCGAGATGTCTGTCATCACTAACCTCACTTGAATTGGCGGTGTTCTATTCGAGTCTTGAGACAACCCGGTGTAACACCGCCGCACCATCTAGGTTGTCCTGTATGGACAAAGGTATGTGGAGGCTGAGCAAGACCAGCACCGAGATCAGTCCTATGCGGGGAAATCGACTTTGAGTCTGCTAATCCTCGCGATTGCCACATAGCCCATGCTTCTAGGGAACGTGTTTGAGTGGACGGACCGAACAGGCCGGTATGAGGAGAAGCTCTTCAAAGCAGCCAAAGCCTGCGTACTCGAGAACTGTTCTGGATTACGTCTCCTCCTTGGGTTCATTGCAGGAATACTCAGCATTGTAACACAGTCCGTTCCTCGAGCAACGACTTGATTCGAGAGATTCGCATTTTCACAACAACCGAGGAGGCAGCTCGACCAAGCGCGCCTGCCCTGAGCTTGCCGAAGGGATGCAATTGGGCATAAGCACCGTGCCGACAGCACCGAGAATACCTGCGTGTGCTGGGCTGGGCGCCTTGTCCTCTATCACGCGAAAGATGACACGCGATGCGCTGGAAGCGCGTGAGAAGGGAATCAGTGGGTGTCTCGCGTGTGTCACCCACCCGTCCCCAGAGGGGATTATGGTGGCTTCGGCACAGAAACCAGGCCCTCAGGGGCATGGAGAGCGCGGAGTTTGTGGCCCGCATTGTCGGTGTCTCTGTGGGGCTTCCCAGTCACCGATGGTTGCTTGTCAAGGTTCTTTCCCAGCCTCTTTCAATGGTCTGGTCCCAATCGTAGGTCCTGAGGACTCGATGGTTTCTGGCACAGGTGATCGTCGCTTCTGGTATCGATCAGCTTTGACTTTCTTCATCGATTATCCTTGCCAGCTCCAGGTATGACCTTGCCGCCTCATGCTTCGGCTGGAAACTGAGCGGAGGCTGCCCTCGATCAAATGATCGGGGGAAACCAACCGTTGTTGGAACCTCGACCCCAAGCACCTTATCGCCCCATAGGCTCGCGCCTTCTTGACGACACCAGGGGAGTGGGAAGTAGTTCGCCTGACCATCGTCGGCAGGATCCCCAAGATCTCCAAGTGGCGATTGTATCGATCCCAGACAATGTCCTGGATGAAGCGTAGCACGTCCGGCTGAAGCGGGATGGCCACCCCATCAGCTGCTGCCAGAGCCGAGCTAGAAAGCACTCCCTTACCCGGCGGTGTGTCCAGGATCAAGTGGTCGTAGTCAGGTGCGACCCCCTGGATATGCTTTAGGAGGATAGGCTCATCTCCTGGCTCTAGCGCCTCTTCCACGGCAGCAAGCAGAGAATGGCCATGTACGGTGTCAAACCCGCACGGCGTCTCGTGGACCGCAACATCTGTCGGGCTCTGCTCCGTGAAGACATAGTAGGGATCCGAATTCTCGTTCTAGGAGTGAAGGCCAGAGCACCCTTCGGCAAAGACTGACATCGCCATCTTTCACGTCTGCAACGCGTGCGATGCGACTGGTATGCTCTTTCAACAAGCCCGTCGGGTGGTAGTCTCCGCTCCTCGAGGTAAAGGGAGCTCAGCGTCGCAGGCGGACGATCGCAGTACTTGACGGAAGCTCGCTTGTGGGCAATAACGTACATTCCGTACAGAACGTACAGAGCACGACCGTGCCAGGAAAGGTAGCAAACCTATGGAGAAGCAATTGGGAGTCACGGAAGCCAGGGAGAAGCTCAGCAGTATCGTTGAGCGGGTGCAGTATCGAGGAGACTGCTACGTCATCAGCCGACACGGGAGACCAGCAGCTGCCGTTGTGCCCGTTGAAGTACATGAGAACTGGCGTCAACGCAGGGAGTTCTTCGATCTGGATCGGGATCTGCACGGGCAGGCTGACCTTTCAGCCGAGGAAGCGGACCGGTTGGCCAACGAGGCCGTAGCGGCCATACGCGCGGAAAGGTAGAGAACGCGTGGTCCTCATCCTCGACACCAACGTCCTTGTCAGTGCCCTCCTCGCTCCCTCCGGCCACCCAGCCGAGATCATCGACCGCTGGGAGGCTGAGCAGTTCGAGGTCGTCACCTCTCCGCCGCTACTTGGTGAGCTAGAACGCGCTCTCCAATACTCTCGAGTGAAGAAGTACCTCCAGAGGTCGCAGGCGGAGGTTGCGGCGTTCATCGGGCAGTTCAAGAGAGTGGCCATCGTCGTCGAACCCGATCTCACCCTGCAGGTGACCGAAGAGGATCCAGCCGACAACCGCGTGCTGGAATACGCCGTTGCTGGCGGAGCTTCGTACATCGTCAGTGGGAACGACCACCTCTTGCTGCTCAAGGAGTACAAGGAGATCGTGATTCTCAGTCCGACCGGATTCCTCACCGTGCTGGATCTGAGATAGAACGCAGAAGACCAGACACCCTCCGTTTGGCGAGATGGAGGGCGTCCAGGCAGCGTAGTAGGTAGCTTCGGCGATCCTGAGTACCCTCGGCAGAATTCGAATCGGCGACCTTCTGGTCCGCAACCCCAATCCTGTGCGGGCACCTACAGCGACTGACATGAGACCATTAAGGGTACACCTGCGCTTCACCCTTCGCTCTCCGGTTGAACAGGTCTAGATACGGTGACGATGCAACCTAGACTCTCTCCAGCACCAGGCTTGTACACCCGTCTGCTGACTTCCGCAAGTGAGGCCAGCTTGCTCTTTCGAGAATGCGTGCATGCCTCTGAACCCGCGCGCCCTACTGGCAATCGTCCGTGTGTGGTGCGAAAGGACTCCGCATAGCACCGCTCCCGGCCTCAACCCTGGCCCAGTCGTCCAGCACCTTTCTCCAGCAGCCGCGCCCCTATGCCTCTGTCGATTACCAGGTACCAGGCGAAGTCGAGGGATCTCACCCCCCCCGGGCCGCCGCCCGCCGATCAGCGTACCATGTCCATGATCGCCTCAGCTAGCAGTCCCTGGAGCGCACCAATGACCACCGGCAGGAGCAACGACAGCGCCAGGCCCTGTCTGATGCTGGCCGTGTAGGGCCACTCCGGCACCTGCTTGACGCGCTGCTCGACCGCCACCCACGCTGTGAACTGACCCAGCAGCACGCTCATCTCCTGGGGATCACCCTGGGCCGCCTGAGCTTTCATAGCATGGGACGCCGCCCTCAGGCCGTCGTGCACCATCGTCATCTCCTGCCGCTTGGCTCGGACGACGATGCGCCGGGCGCTCATCATGTTCACGAAGAACACGAGCACCGGCGCCAGGAGGCACAGGCCGAACATGACGACTGTCTCAACAGTCCGTGCAGGCGGGGGCAGAAAGAGCAGGGTCAGCGTGATACCGCCGACGTAAGATAGGGCGACGCCGAGGCTCCAGCGGCCGATGGGCTCCAAGAAGGCCAGCTCGAAGACGTTTACCCCCTCGGGGCGGGTTCTCGCTTCACTGAACAGCCGGGTTCCCGCGAGCGTGGAGTACAGGGACCAGCCCAGCAGCCCGAAGAGGACAGCACCGGCGAGAATGACGTAGGCCTTTGTCCAGAGTGGGAAGAATGGCCACGCGGCCCGGGTGAGCAGTGGGCTGGCCGCAGCTCCTATTCCCAGGGCCACCCATTCTCGAAGCCGATTGAACATGGGCGCCTCGGCCAGGGTGCGATCGTAGCGCTCGTCATCGAAGGGCACCAAGGATCGGAATGCGTCGATGGCGGCTTCGCGCAATCGTCTGAGGGGCGGCTGGGTCAGCAGCAAGTAGGGGACCAGCACCGGCGCCATCAGCAGGTACCGATAGCCGCCGGAGATCGGTCCGGTCAGGAGGCCATCGAGGTACGCAGCAACCACGGACAGCAGGAGCAGCACGAGGCCGGCGGCAATGGCTATGCCCCGCCACGGTAGCCCGGAGCGCGCTACCAGCGCCTCGAGCAGCGTTGATCGCGTAGCCCCTGGCGTCGACTCCGATGCCATCACATCCTCCTCTGTTGAGCAGCCGGCCATCAGCCGTTGTGGCGGCTGATGTGGAGAAGTCTCACAGCTCTCGTGCCCAGTACCCGTCACTGCAAGAAACCTACCGCGTTGCCGGGACCTGCCCCGCGCCAGCGCCGTCCCGTCGTGAGACGGACGCCCCGGCTCCTGCGACTGCTAGTCCGCCCCCATCCACGTCACCTTCGCCGGGTTCCGCTCCGGCCACTTCTTGAACCTCACACGTGGATACCCCATTGCCAGCCCCCCGTAGATCCCGTGAGTCTCCGGCAGGGAAATGAACCTGGCGATGGCGTCATCGCGCATGCCGGCTCGTACGACGAAACCCGGGTAGAAGCAGGCAAGCCCAAGCGCCTCCGCTGCTAGGGCTGCGTTCTGAAGGGCCAGGCTAGCGCTGATGGCGGGAAAGCCGCCGGCAGTGTCGGCACATGCGAAGAGCAGCACAGGTGCCTCGCGCAGGACAAGATCTGTCCCGCTGTTGAACAGGGACACCAGGCCCGCGATCTCCGGCGCCAGCTTAAGGACCGTCTCGAGCCCGCGCTTCCCGGCCATGAGTCGGAATATCGCCCTGCCGATCGGCGTCTCGAGTCGCTTCACCATAGTATCGTAGTACCCGACAGTCAGCACACCGATCTCATGAATGGCATCTCTGTCCTGGATCACGACGAACTCGGTGCCCTGTGCGTTGTGCTCGCTGGGTGCGAAACGGGCGGCGTCGAGCACCTTCTCGATCACCTCCCTCTCGACCTCCTTCTCCCTGAAGTGGCGCCTGGATCGACGGGTGCGAGCCAGCTCGAGGACGTGGTCGTAGCTGGGGAGATACTCGGGCCTCACCTCGAAGATCGTCCCCTCGGGGTAGTCGCTATGGGAGATCGCGCCCTGCGGGCAGACTGCTACGCACTGCCCGCAGTGCATGCAGCTTTCGATTCTCTCGAGTACGGGTACGGTGCCTTTCTCCTCTTGCTGGAAGATGGCCTGCGGGCACGTTAAGGTACAGGTGCCGCACTTCTTACAGAGATCTGTGTTGATTGCGATGTCGGGCATAGTTCCTCCTTTTGACCAGATCGTGGCGGCACCACGCCGAGTCGGGTGCTCAGCGCCCTCCGGTCCCTGGACCAGGACGAATTCAGGAACGAAAGGCGAGACCCTGTCTACGCCGTTTCCTTGAACAGGTAGCACCTAATCCGCCTGGGCTCGAAGTAGCTCAGGCGAGAAATGGTGCACTCACAATGCCTCTGCCAGGGCCGTCAGCAGCAGGACGACGAGGCCGCAGATCATTGAGACAACGCCCATGAGCCTGGCTCGTTTCCCGGCTGCCTGGGAGTCGGCAGGTGGAGTCTCTTCCGCGCAGGCCTTTGTGGTGGCCCCCAGCGTGAGCGCGCCCAGGACGATCATGAGTATCACGACAGCGTGCTTGGCGAGAACCAGCACTGACCATGGGTCGGCAATCCCAACCTGATCCATCCCACCGATCAGCATTGGGATCCCCGTCAAGTTGAAGATGACAACAGACCCCCAGAACAAGGGCGTGAACCTCTTGGCCATACCAGCTAGCATCCTAGCCCTGGCAGGACGCTCGAGCTGACTGGCAAAGAGCGGCATGAAGACCACATTTCCGATGACCAGCTGACCTATCCAGACGACGGTGGCCAGCTGGTGCAGAAAGATTAGCAGAGCAGTGAACACTTGCATCATCTCCTCCTTGTTATGTGACGGCTTTCCGATTCGTCTTCGCGCGATGCTGCGCGACCCACCTATTGTCGCCGAATGATACAGGCGGTTCGACGTCCTGCCAACCCAAACCGTGGTTCCCGAGCGTCACGCCCTGCTCATGCAGTGGATCGGGCCTACCCTGGTCGGGTTTGCGGTGCATCGAGGAACGGAGCAGGAACAGTGCCCGGCTGATCAGCGACGCCGCGGTGAACGCAAGGATGAGCGCCAGCAGCCCTCGCGGGCGCCGGCGGAACGCAGGAGGACGGTCAGGGCGGCGGCGCCGAACAGAAGCACACCGTAGTACTTGCCGACGGGGTCATAGATGGGCCCAGCCAGCCTCGACGTCACGACCAACTGGGCGAACATCGCGAAGATGAGCAGCAAGAGCCAACCCAGGGCGGATGCGTGGTAGCCCTCCGGCTCGGCATGAAAGGGCATAGCGGTGACCCAAGGATCGTCGATTGGGCCCGCGATCACGAAGTCGACCGCTACCACCAGCACGCCCAGTGGGATGAGCCACCACCATAGGCGCTTGTCCACCCGGCCCGTCTTGGGCGAGATGGGATGACGGAGCCAGAAGCGGCGAAAGATGGTCGCCCAGCGGATGTTGCCCTCCTCGCAGTAGAGGATGATCATGGCCAGCACGAACTGCCACGCCAGCCCAATGGTCATCAGCAGTAGGCGCATCAGCCCGGCGTCGGCGACGGCCATACCTTTGCTGATCGTCGGGTAGACAAGCCAACCCAGGATCCACATCGGAGCGCCTCCGAGGAACCAGACGCCCACGGTTTTCGCTAGAGAGTACCGATCATCCGCCTGTGGTGGTGTTGGATCGTCCGTTTTCCTTCTCTTTCGAAGAGCTGGATTCAGTTGAGATGACGCTCAGAGACCCAATCGGTGACACTTGCCGAGGATTGGAGAGGGTTCCCCTCGCAGACCTGCTCAGATTGCCCCAGTCACGTTACTTGTCGGTCTCTTCCGGATGAGCCAGACCACCACCATAGCGCACAGGAAGACCACGCCGACGGGCATCAAGCCGAACTTGATCTTGGTCAGCAAGGAGGCAACCTGTACCAGCCAGTCAATCCGGCTGGGGTACGCCAGGCTAGAAATCACCAGGCTGAGGTTTTCGAGCACGTCAGCCAGGCCGGAGATCAGTGGGGTCAAGCTGAGCCACTGCAAGGGATGGTCCAGAGGTAGCAGTCGCACTAAAAACCAAGCGCTGGCAAAGGCAAATGCCAGCGCATAACCGATCGGGAACAGCATATCCGGCACAAGGTGGAGGGTGCGATAGGCCTGGCGGCCTACAGTGCCCAGAGCCGTAAACAGGTGGTAGGCTTCCTCCGGTGTATAGGACATCCGCATGTCCAGGATGGCCACGCCCCCGGAATGCTCCTCGATGGTTGGGTTGCTGAAAGGTAGCCCGGTTCCGTTCATGAGGAACATCAGCAGACCGGCGGCCACCAGCAGTCCCAGGATCGCCAGCCAACTCGTTTTGTATTGTATGAAGGTTAAGACTTTTTCTAACATCAGATTTCATTCCTTTATATGGAATCACATGACGTCCGGCCTAGATGAGGCATAGATGGACGAAGACAATACTGTTGGGCACCGTGTCATCGCTGTCATACCCATTTGATCTGCAGTCTTATTCTCTCGATCATATTCTTGAACCTCGGGATTGGATATCCAAGCGCCAAGGCTCCATGCAGCGTGTTTCCAGTCATTCTCCGAGACCTGTTTTCTTGTTTCACGGTATTCAACCTTCTGTTCTTTCTGGTCTATTCAGCACTGAACGAGGGGACTATCCCTCGCCACAATTGACCGAAATCATTGGCAATCCCACGGAATAGAGCCGGCGCAGCACGCCGTGCAGAGCGGCCTGGTCCACAGCGCCGGTCAAGGTGGTGACCGGTGGATCCTCGCCCTCACTCTCGACCGCTACCGTCATCCCCTGGATCCAGTCTGGCCAACTCTCGTCGAGATCGCCCGGCACGCGTATCTGGCAGGTTATCTATCGGTCGAGTACAGGCTTTGGTCTGCCTCTATCCACAGTTGTCTTCTGTACCTGTAGCATAGCCGCAGAGTAGTACAAATGTCACCCCCTGAGAGTTACGCAGCGATCCCCTACCGTTGAGCACCAGCGCGCCTCGGTAATCTCAAGAATGGCTCTTGCGGAATCTTCAACATCGTACCGTAGTTCGGCCTTCGCAAGATGGTTAGAACGAACGACATCCGTCATGACCTATTCTCATCCAGAGGTCAGTGGCTGCATCACCATTGTATCATGGAGACTGGTGCGGACAACAAGCAGCGGACGACTAACGAAACTCCTGAATTAGGCCGACTGCAGGTCGGCCGGTTGCACGACGTAATCGGGCGTCTGTTGTCCGTCAGGGCCATCGGGCTCAGAAGGCTGTAGGTATCGGAGACTCTGCCGATCAGGACTCACGAGCAGTGATAGTCCTGGAGGAACGGAGCCAGGCGAGGCAAGGCAGCTACCCACCGGGTGAGCGTTCCGCTTGCATCGCTGCGACAAAGAAAGCAAACCCACCCGTCTCAGGGTGGGTTCGAGTACCCTCGGCAGAATTCGAATCTGCAGCCTTCTGGTCTGCGACCACACTATCCAGCTGCCTTCGTCGACAAGCAAGGACTGCCAAAGGAGCCGCGGCTGCACACCCGCAATCTCCGCCCTCGCAGGTCTTGTGCCTGCTAGGCTGCACGCTGTACTGCCTCCGATCCTTGGGTTCGTCGAGGCGCGCTCCTAGCTACGACGTCCCATCGCCGTGACCTCGCCGAAAGCCGCGAAGCGCGTATTGTGGAAACCTCACCACTCGCGCAAACCTGGTCAGACGATGCCGGTCGACGCCCGTGATCAAACCCTGGTGAGCTATCTCGACTTCCGTAGGGGATCGAACGCTGGAGAGTGAGCTGATCGGTCCCACCCCGCCAGGAATCGCAAAGAACCGTCTGCTAGGGCTGCGCCTTTCGATGCCTCCTCGACAGCACAACCCCTAAGACTACGGACCCCGCAAGCGATGCCAGCACCAGCCAAGGGGCCAGCAACAGCCGCCTGTGTGTGGGCAGGACGATGCCGCCTATTGGCCTGGACACGGCCGAGATCTTGGCCACAAAGGCATCGTGGGAATCGGTATAGGCCTTGATCGGGCAATCGGGGCACTCCCCAGCCCCCCAGCTGGCACTGCTGTAGCCAGCCACATACACACTCCCCCTCCTGTCCTCAGCGATGGCATGGCCTTTGTCAGCACCAGTTCCCCCCAGAAAGGTGTTCCACTCGAGCTGACCACTGGCGGCCAACCTGGCTGCAAAGGCATCGGCACCACTGCCGTAGGCGCGACTGGGAGGCTTCGTCCCCTGCCAGGTGACACCGCTATCGCCGCCCACGTAGGTAGTCCCGCTCCCGTCTACGGCCAGGGCGCGCCCTCTGTCCTCACCTGCCCCGCCCAGGAACGTATTCCAGGCCAACTGACCGTTGGCGTCCAGCCGTGCTGCGAACGCGTCCACGCCGCTTGTGTAGGACCGCACAGGCGGATTCGTCCCCTGCCATGGTGCACTACTAGCACCGCCCACATACACGTTGCCGCTGCCATCCACACCAATGCCGCTGCCAACATCGTAGCCTGGGCTCCCGAGGAAGGTGTTCCAGACCACCTGACCACTTCCGTCTAGCTTGGCTACAAGGGCGTCGAAATCCCCCTGGTAGGCCCTGACCGGCGAGCCCCAGCCGGCCCAGCCGGTAGAGCCCGCCAAGTACACATTCCCACCTCCGTCAGCGACGATGGCACTCCCCCGATCATCACCTGCCCCCCCGAGGAAGGTGTTCCACTGTAGCTGGCCGCCGGCGTTCAACTTGGCAGCGAAGGCGTCATATTGGCTTGCGGTGTAGCTCCTCACCGGGCAGCCGGGGCACGCTCCAGCCCCCCAGCTTGCCCCGCTGTCGCCGCCCGCGTACACATTCCCGCTCCTGTCCACGGCGACGGCAGCCCCATAGTCATCGGCCGCCCCCCCCAGGAAGGTGTTCCACTGGCGCTGGCCACTGGAATCCAACTTGGCGACGAAGGCATCAGAGTAGCTCGCGGTGTAGCCCCTCACCGGGCAGCCGGGACACTCCCCGGCCCCCCAGGTGGCTCCACTCACGCCGCCCACGTACACGCCCCCGCTTCCGTCTACTGCGATGCCCCCCCCATAGTCATCGTCTGTCCCTCCCAGGAAGGTGTGCCACAGTAGCTGACCATTCGCGTTCAGCTTGGCGGCGAACGCGTCATAGCCTCCCTGGTGGGCCCGGAGCGGCGAGCCCCAGGCGGCCTCGCTGTCGCCGACCACGTACACATCTCCATTTCCATCAACAGCGATGGCGCGGCCATAATCGGGAGCCGTGCCGCCCAGGAAGGTGTGCCAAACCAGCGTAGGATCGATCATCAGCGCATAGTCCAGATCGTACTCCCCTACGCCGAACCCTACCTCGGGACCGGTGCCTGCCGATCGGCGGCTCCCCGTTTCGGCGTCCACAAGACGGAATGCAACGTCCACCGGCACCCGATCACCGTTGATCTCCTGCCAGGCTACAGGTGCCGTCTCCATCATCTCTCCGGTCTGCAACCGCATCACCAGGTAGCCTCCGGCATCCAACTCTACCGGAACGTTGTAGCGGAGCCTGATTTGCCCCACGTCGGCCGCGGGTTCTATCAGGTAGCTGCTGCGGGCGATGCCACCCTCTGCGCGCTCGTAGATTAGGGTAACGCCCTCCCAAAGGTGGGGATAGGATACCCGGCCCAGGGGCAACTTGGTCCCGTTCCTCGAAGGTCGCGCATCCACATGTGGCAAGACGCAAGTGCCATCTATGAACGTTACCCTCACCATGTGGTCGCTTCCCACCACGTAGACACCATTGGGCTCGAAGCCCATGACGTGTCTGTCGGCGGTGAACCGCAGCCACTCGGGCGCCTCCCGCCCCTCACCTGGAACAGCGCCATGCTCGGGCTGGACCGCCGGAAGCGCCAGGGTCGGCGTATCAATGCCGATGACCAGCAGGGTGGTCACTACCAACAGTTGCAGTCCTTTGGCAAGCCTCTGCGTGTTCTTGCTCATCAGAGATCCCCTTCCCGACGCTTCAATGGTACAGCGCGAAGTGAGCTCTACGCGGCTTCACCCCCGAGGGGCCCAAAGGCACCGCGGACCAAGTGGTTCTTCATAAGTCATTCTACATCACGCTGTTCGGGACGGCAAGACCGCCAGTCCTGGTCGGTTGCTCACGCAGGAATTCCAGGGGGACATAGAGTCTAGGTTTCAGGAGGCGGTGGTCATCTGGCCGTCCCCAGTGGCGTCACTGGGGCCGACTTTGCTCCCCGACCAAGAGTTTCGGATGACACAATTCTACCGCATTCTGGCCGTCCTGCCAAAGCTGTCAACGTGCGGATAGTCTGCGTACAGGGAACTCCCCGGGGTAGAGGCGGGGCGCTTTCTCGGACGTCGCTGCTGGCCCCGCTGTTCGTTCAACGACTGCGTTGTTTGCCGCGGATTGGTCAGAACCGGTCCTGTTGTTGGTGCCTGGGGGATTCGAGAGGCGCCGGCCAGGGGCGGTGGCCACAAGGCTCCGGGGGCTGCGACCGAGATGGGAGACCGGGACGAGCTGACGCCCCCCGTTTCGTCACATATCAGACCACGCGGGGGCGACGAAGAGCATCCATAGAGCTGTGTTGATGTTCAGTACCCTCGGCAGAATTCGAATCTGCAACCTTCTGGTCCGCAACCTCAATCCTGTGCGGGTACCTACAGCGACTATGACGAGACCGTCAAGGGTGCACCTGCGCCATACCCTTCGTTCTCCGGTTGAATGAGTCTAGCGCTTCCGACACTGAAACCTAGACTCCTTCCGATCGTGGAATTTGTACACCTGTTTGCTCACCTTGACAAGCCGAGAATAGCGGGATGCTCAACCTTGTCAGCCCGTTCCATCAGCCAGCAACCGCGCACACAAGCTGGGGGTCAAGAATGGGCAGACTTGGATTCGAACCAAGGACCAACCGGTTGCGGTCGCCTTTCCAGTTCGGCTATAGTTGACGACAATCGAGACGCACGACAGCTGGCCGGCTTCCTGCAGTGCCCCGTATGCGTCTGTCAGACCGGCTC
>JASFVG010000017.1:0-22590 GCA_050049955.1 Anaerolineae bacterium
CGGGAGCACCCGCGGTACACGTTGCGCATACTCCCGGTAGTCCTCACCGAAATGGGTGAGCAGTTCGCGCTCTTCCACCAGGGCCAGAACCCACAAGGACAGGGCAAAGAGCGACCAGTTGGCTCCGAGGTTGCCATAGAGAGCAAAGGAGAAGCCCGCAGGATTGAAGAGCTGAATGCCGAAGAACGTGAGCCCTATCGCTGATAGAAACTGTGGGTGTCTCACAATCCGGTATGGGCCTCGGGTGATGAGCGGATCGTCGGTACGTCGGTAAAGGAAGGAGCGACGGAGCCCAAGCGTGGCAACCGACCAGACACCCAGGGCAGAGAACAGAATGATGGCCAACCAACACACAATGTCAACCGAGTTGCGGCGGGGAAGGAGTCCGAGCCTGAACGAGCCTACCGCGTACTCTGGGACGTAGAGGGCAAGCCAGCCGACAAGAATGAGAAGAATACCCGCCGGCCTCACAACCATCGAGAGCAGATAGTAGTGCCCGCCCCACCGGGCGCCCAATTGGTGAGTGTAGCGAGTGAGCCAGAGGAAAAGGACGCCGAAAAACCAAGCAAGGGTCGCGTAGGGGGTAAGGAAAGCCAGGGCCGGAATGTATATCGGAAAGATGGGTGGGAACATACGCATTCTCCTTTCTTGATACCAATGTCACAAGAGACGCTCCATCTGGCCGGCGCGGGGCCCGGGGCCGCGAGCGCAGGGTGCCTGTGGGTTGTCCAGCTCAACGGCCCACCGATCAGGCCCAAGCCAAAGACAATCTCGGTGTGTAGCAGCAGAGCCGTTGTTGGGTCATCACCCATTCGGTTCCACTACCATTGGCTCGCTGCAGGCAGCCAAGACGGCCCTGACCGCCGCAGGAAGCTCGCTCAAGTAGAACTTCATCCTGGAGTCGTCCCTCTTCGCCCAGCCCGAATGGGTGCCCTTCTCAGAACAGAACAGGTGGTAATGCGAGCGGGGATCCCATTCGAGTTCCCAAGCCCCATCGGGTCTTCGGCTCCACGTGATGTCCGCTTTGTACACTTCAATGCGCTTAATCTCTCCGGTGCAACGCTTACCGTCGGCGTAGACGAAAGGGCAAGGTATGCCCACGATCCTAACCTCCCTCACTATGCTTGCCTACCAAAGCGTTGGCCCAGGCGGGCGTGCTCACAGCCCCGCCGCTGCCCACCTCCGGAGAGATCGACAGTGCCAGGCGACACAGACGGCTAGTAGCAGCACGTTGACACCTCGGCCCTGCCTGCATCATAGAGGTGCCCACATTCGCCTTCGTTGGTGTCAATTTTCGCCCGTGATTGGGCCACTGGTTTTCGGCTAAGATGGGCCACTCGTAGGGATGACGGTGCATGCGAAACTCCTGTCCTGCTTGTAGCACGAAGTCGGGGAACCAGAAGTCCTGGCCAGGGTCATCGGCGTTCAGGTGCCAGCGCTGCCGGTGCCAAGGCTGCATTCGGTGGTGCGTCCCCTGGTTGTGACGGAGCGGACCATGCTGGTCTCCTGACGGTCACGGTGCTCGTCAGGGTTGGGTGGTCGGCCCGTTGAGGGTCTATCGCGCTCTAGTATACTATATCGAGCGGCGGTTGTCTGTGGTCCGAGCCAAGCTCCCGTTGTGACGAGAGTCGAACTCTGCAGGTAGTGCATGCGCCACAAGGTGTGCGCCGGGCGTTGGGTGGCTGTTAAGGTGTGTTCGATGCAGCCCGGCGGAGCCGCGTGGCCTCCTTGCAGTTGCCATGACCGCACTTCCACCGGCTAGCAGACGAGAGCTTTCGGGACGCGCCATCGAGGGGTTAGGCAGCTTCCCAATCATAACAAGAGAACTCGCTCGCCACCGTTACACTCCCCCGGTTCTTATCAGCACGATTCATCTTCAGGACGATACGGTGCTTCTTTCACAAGATGGCTGACAAGCAGTTTCATGAAGAAGAACGGGATGAACCATTCCATACCGACCGTTGCAGTAAAGGCATAACGGTTCAGCAAAACTGCCCCGCAATACAACAACAGCGCCGAAGGGCGTTGAAGATAGAGCGGCGTCCAAAGGACAATCAGCGACGCGACAATGAGGTAGCCGTAGAATACCCCAAAGAAAGTCCAATCCATGCCAAGAAACAGCCAGGTCACCAGAAAGACCTGTGCTCCGTGAAGCAGGATGAACCCAAGATGTTGCCAAAACCCCGCGCCTTCCCGATGGTACCAACGCTTGGCTGAAGATGTGGCGTTGGTGACGATTCCACCCGTCATATCAAACGCCAGCACACCAGCCACCAGTAGCTGAACCAGACTCCAGCCCAGACCACTGAGAATAGCATACAGAGGCAACGCCATACCGGCGACGGTCGCGGGGCCAAGTTGCAGCCACAACTCGGCCGATGTCGCGCCTGGACCAACAAGCCGGTCCCAGGCCCCCTTCCAGCCCTCCCGTGGTTCTGGAGGAGTCCAACTGATTCTCACGTTTCCAACCATCATCTCTTGATCCGGATAGAGGCTGCCATCGCGGTAGGGTTGCCGGTCACCCGACAGCCCCGCACAGATGCTGGCGTGCGGCCTGCTGCCCGGCGCGCCAGGTGCTGGAGCAGTACCGTTTTGCCTGCTCGCCGGCCTCCGCGCAGTTACCAGGATCGGACTCCCACCGGTTAGCAGCCGACAGCTTTCAAGACACACCAGCGAGAGGTTAGGCTTGCCTTTTGCCCTGAGTTAGCCTGAGTGTCTGGGCAAATCCTGTAGCTCACCTTGATTTCGGTATCCCTATCCATCTGGGGGTTCTATTCAAGTATTCCAGGTATTCGTCCCCATAGGTCTCAAGGCAACCCCGCTCTTCAGCATTTGCCTCGGCCGGCTGCAGGACTACGAATACGACCGAGAGCAGCAAGAGAATCCACGAACCTGAGGCTATGCTCGCCCCCACCCAGGCTAGAAAACTAGAGATCGTCATAGGATGTCTTGAATAGCGGTATATCCCTTTAGTCCAGGGCTGACCCAGTGGAGTGGTGGCGATGTTCACGACAGCTGTCAGGTACAGTACCAGCCCCACCAGGTAGATCACAAGACCTGCATAGAACCACGCCGTGCCCAGCCTCAGCGGAAGAAAGACCGAATAGGCAATGAGGACAAGCATGACTACCATTGAGATCATGAAAGTCCTCTCCTCGGCACCCTCATATGGCACCTCACCCATCTTCCTCCGCACATCACCAATGCCAGCCTTATCCATAGCAACCATGACGAGAGGAAACAACAAAGGATGAAACACAAGGATCCATGCATTCCACAAGCCTATCTCAAGAGTTGGTAACCATGCCATGCTTCTGCTCCTTTCGTAAGGTAGGCCGAACGGCCTAGAGCTGAGCGGCCCGGCCAGGCCCTTCAGATCATTGCGTCGCGCTGGCCGGGTCCGACCGTAGGGTCAGGGAATGGCGCCTGGGACTTGGACGGAGCTGACGAGTTGCTCTCCGTTTCCTCCGAGGGTGTTTCAATCGCGCTTCCCTTTTCCTGGTTTCCGTCCCGTGCCGTCTGGAACGGAACGACCTTATTCCAGGCGGGGAATGCCAACCCACGCCTGTTCGTGTTCTCGGATTGGTAGCGGCGAGAAGCGTCCGGGAGCTTGGTCGAAGTACTGCGTTGGTCGTGTTCGATGTCGGGGTGCAATCCGTCCCTATTCGGCAGTATACGTCAGGCCGCTCATCCCTGTCAAGCACCGTCACGTCGGTCCGGGGGACCAGCCGAGATGCCGATGGCCATGACACAGGCGTGCAGTGCGTCAGCGACGGCGGATCTGATGCGGTGGTCGTCGCTGACGGACCAACACCACTTGTCCTCTAGAGGGTCCACAGCGTCGGTACAATCCAGGTTGGGACCGGATGAGACGTTGCCCCCCAGGAAGACCTTTCGTTGCCCACCACTACACGCGACGGCGCCCTATGAATGGCATCTGCCACACCCACTGTGGGATGCCAACTCGAACACCGTGTGCTCGCACGCCAGCGCCGTCCAGCAGTTCCAGGACTCCATGGTGACTGACCTGAACACCGGTGCACCCTAGAACTCCCGTAGCTGCCTGGTGTAGCTCCGCGATCTGATTCACGTTGAGTACGTGGGGACGCGGTCAGAAGGGCCAGTCCGGACTGGGCGTGCAACTCTCCTCGCTTTCCCCATTCAATACCACCTCACAGTGGCAGCCAGGTACCGATCTCCTTCTCGATGGCCAGTCTGTAGGTGCTGTTCGCCACGGCCACATCGTCGATTGCCAGGCCGAGGTTGACAGCCATGTTGCGCTCTGCAGCTGTCTCGCGCCCTGGTTTCTTGCCGGCGACCAGCTCGCCGAGGTCGGCGTAGATGGGGGGAATACGCCGCAAGTAGCCCAGCTCCTGGAAATGCTGCAACTGCGGCACGTCATCGGTGCAGAATTTGTCGGCCTGCACCATCGCATCACGGTGCCAGTAGCAGTCGAAGTCCAAGAGTGCGGCGAATGCGCCCGCGTCGAACCAGCCTGGTTGGATAGTAGCGTGCGGCTCTTTGACGAGCCTGCCTGCGGTGACGACCATGTCGCAGCCGGTAACGGCTTCCCTGGGGGTCTCAACCGGCACGACCTCCAGGTTGAGGCGGTTAGAGACATCTTCCGCGAAGGCGGCGACTGCCTGCGGCTTGACGTCGTAGGCCATCACCTTTCCCACGGGGAAGAGGACACTGAGTGCCTCGGTATTGGCCGTTCCCTGCACCCCGCAGCCGAGGATGCCCAGGGTGGATGAGTCGGGTCGGGCCAGCTGGCGCGCGGCAACGGCGGTCGCGGCGGCTGTGCGCACCGCCGTGATCCATACGCAGTCCATCACGGAGATAGGGAGGCCGGTCTCTGGGTCGTTGAGGATGATTAGTCCCGTGATGTAGGGTAGGCCACGCTTGTGATTCTCTGGGAAGCCGCTCACCCACTTCATCCCCGCCGAGTTCATCGCCGCGATGTAGGCGGGCATAGCGTGGATGAAGTTGTCGCCTCCACCGGGGTGGATGCCGGGCTTGGGCGGCATCTCCACACGGTTGTTGCCCTTCTCCCGGAACGCTGTCTCTACTAGTTCGATGCTTTCCGCCATCGTCAGGCCTACGGATACGACGTCGGCCTGGGATAGATAGAGTAGATGTTGCTCGTGCATTCATATCTCCTTTGTTCTGTCAGTGGTAGTTTGCTTGGTCTCCGCCTGCACGTCTCTTCCGGGATCGAAATGAGGCCCGCACACACTTCCCCCGCTGCCAGGGTCCGAGCTGCGTATGGTGGGTCTACTTACTAGCGATCACGCAAGGGCGTGCAGTCCGGCCTGACTTCCGCGCCGTGGGCTTCGGATGTTTCGGCGCACTCCGTTGTCTGCTCACCTTGCGCTCAGTTGCACGTCCTCGTCAAAGCCTGCTACCCCGGGTCAGTCGGTACCTTCTGGACCAGTCCTTGCCCTGCCCGCGCTTGTTACAGTAGAAGTACGTCACGTCGCCGTCCAAACGTGTGACGTGGCGCTTCTGGACTTCTCGGCTACCGACCAGAGGTGTCACGTGGCCTCCTGGCAGCTGCCACGACCGGGCTGTCAGCGGTGAGCAGCCGACAGCTTTGGAGGCACCTTGGGCGCCATCACCTGTCCCGTGATCAGGACGCCCCCATCCATATGCCGTACCTGAGTGTGCAGTACTCCTCGAAGCCAAGCCGGCCATACACTCTCAGCCCCATCTCCGATGACTGCAGAATACCAATGCGGTAGCCCATCGCACGGGCCTCTCGTAGGGAGGCAAGCGTCATCGCTGTGCCAATCCCGTGTCGACGCGCCTCCGGAACCGTGGCGACATAGTAGATGCCCGCCACACCTGCCGCCAGGAAGAGCTGTGATGCAGCAACCGGCTTTCCGCCCAGCAGTCCTAGATAGTTGCGCAGAGGCAGATCGAATCCCACACCGGCAAACAAATCAAAGCACGGGTCTTCGCCGGTCTCGGGCATCTCAAAGCCGATTACCGCAGCACTGACCCACTGTGCCAGTGTATCCTCATCACCGACGGTCTGTATGGTCAGGCCGGCAGGAGAGGCCGAATCCTCCCTAAGAGCCAAGAGATCGGCGGCCATTCCAGGAGTATCCTCACAATATGCCAGACCGTGGGCCTCCAAGCGCCTTCCAAGATCGGCTGGTTGCGTTGCTGAGCCAACCCACCACATAAACGGTACCTGCCGTGCCTTGAAGCTTGCCAGCGTTCTTCGAATTTCGTCGTCCGCATCGTCCGGCGTCAGCTGTGTGCGGAATATGCCATTCATGAATGGGTGTGGGACGCCAGTGATGAACCACGTCAGTTTGGGACTGTCGAATAGCTCGGTGCTCGGCGAAGAGCTCAGATATCGGAAGTACTTGAGCATATTGGCTTTGATGGCCGCAGTCAATGAGGCTGCTGACGAATCGGCCAGGACTTCATTCATCTGACTCATCTCCTTCTCGACGCGGAAGAATGGATCGCGCCAAACCTGCCAGCCCCCGCACAGATGCTGGCGTGCGGTTCGCTGAACAGGATGGGACCTTCCATCCGCTTCTGCGGCAGTACCGTCTACGGCTCTGCGGCCTCCTTCCGGCTACTGCAACCGTCTCCTCGGCGCTTGGCACACGGCAGCCCTGAGGAGTTCGAAGCTCTTGTCGTGCGGATCTGCTGAGAGTGAGCGAAACCGCATAGATCCTGCCCAACCCTGTCACTACGCCCGCTGCTTCACTCGCCCAAACTTGCCCCCAACCTTTCGCGCTATCAAAGCCAGCCCGTACAAGGCCAACAGCAGCCCGGGTGTCATGAGGACCTTGATCTCCTGAGGGGACTTCTGCCGCAGGCCGGCCAAAGAGATGGTCAACACCACGCTGATCCACAACAGAGTAATGGTTGCGTCAAAGGAGGAGGCCTTCCTACGCTTGGAGCTCTGTCGCTCGGCCCGCGCCGCGGCATCGGGCGACAGCGGTATGCTGGCGCGGCGAAAGGTATAGGCTATGGCTTCCATTGGACAGTCATCCGTGCACTTGAAGCAGACGATGCAGTTCGTGCTGCGCACCTCTCCGTGGCTCTTGAGCTCGCCCAGCACGTCGATCTCCATATCGCACGCGCGGTTGCACGTCCCACAGCCAGTGCAGTCGTCGGTCACTAGCCGCACCGTCGCCGGCCTTACTCTGCTGAAGATCCGGAGCAGAGCGCCGATGGGGCACAAGTGGCGACACCAGGCCCGCCGACCGAAGACAACCATGAGCACCGGGCCATAAAGAACCAGGGTGAACAGAATAGAGATGCCTGTCTGTTGCCCGCCCCAGGGTTCCACATTGGCCAAGTTGAAGCTAAACGAAGCAGGAACGCCGTCAAGCCAGTCGACAATCCACGCGTAATGCACCTTGAGTCCCAGGCTGACAAAGGGTATAGCTCCCAGGTACAGCAAGTGGCTCCGCGGTATCTTGATCTGGAATCGATTACCGATACCCCAGGCGACCAACTCCTGATAGCCGCCAAACCAGCAGAACCAGCCACAGAATGCGCGCCCCAGCAGCAGTGCAGAGGTGAACACGACCATCCAGAAGACGCAGCCAGCGTTCACTACCCCACGCGAGAGACCAGCAAACAGTGCCTCGATTCCTATGCTGCCTATCACCCGGATTCCCAAGACGTACCACGTGATCACGTGCGTCGCTACGAGCAGCATCAGGACAACCCGGCTCAGTGTACGCCATTTCTGCATAGTCACCTGCGCTTGTTCCCCCTTCTAATGCCGCCTAGCGGCGGCAGTGTGCACACTTGTCCGCTCTGGTGCCGAATGGAGTGCCGATCTTGTGCCGGGGCCGTGCAGCTTCAGCCGCTCGCTGAACTGCGCCAGCGCCGCCAGTTTACCAACAGCCCCCGCACAGATGCTGGCGTGCGGGTGCAAGTCGCTACGGTAGACTCCCACTTGGCCTCCTGGTGGTGACCGCGACTGGACCCACCCCGATTGGCTGACGACGGCTCCCAGGACACACTAGCGGGTATTGCCAGGGGAACACGCTATACCCTTCGGCTCTACGCCTCGTAGTGCCGGATAGCCCAGATCGATACACCAGCCAGCGTGAGACCTGATGCAACCAAGCCGTAGATCAGGCATTCCGAGAACCAACCACTCCAATAGGGCCCAGGACCAAGCATCCTGGGAAGATGCCTCAAGACCCCTGCCAAGGCAAGAAACGAGCCTAGAGCGAGACATGCATAGTACCCGGCCTTCACGTTTCGCGCCGCCAGCACTGTGCACAGAGCTAGGACGAACGCAAAAACCCCACTAAGGACCTGTGCAGATTGATTGGTAAGGCCAAAGTCCTCGGGAATACCGAACAGGAAATCGTCAATGAGGTGTGGAATGGCAAAGACGCTCAATAGCAGAGCGGCAAGGACTACAACATTGCTTCTTCGACAGCTCCTCTGCATTTCGAACTCAGTCTGGGCGCACGGGCAGGTGTTCGCCTGGCGGTAGGGGCTCATGCCGCGCGGACTCGCCATATAACGCCTGTCGAACCAGGCCCGGCGCCTCCCCCTCGCACTCACCGGATGGCGTGCGGTGCCTGCTGCGTGGCCTCCTGGCAGTTGCCACGACCTGACTCGCGCCGGTTAGCAAACGACAGGTCCTACGAGACACCGTCTACTTGTTGGCTGTTCCCGTGTCATCCCCAGAAGCACCCATACTCGTCGGCATCGACAACATTCAAGAAGTCCGATAGGGAGTCTACTTCTGGCCGGGGCTCGTATCCGTGCCACTTCAGGTCACTTCGTTGCCAGTACACTTTCCATTTGTTCTGTGTTCTGAGGTAGGTCGTCTTCGCAATGGGCGTCTCAGTGATCTCTCCAGGCCGGTTCCACGCAGCTCTTCTTTCGAGTATCTCAATGCTCTGCCTATGGATGCGATAGTCGAGGTCGACTTCGCCGCGCAAGTGCTCCGGCGGACGCCTCTTCGCCATGAATGCATCCAGTGTAGTCTTGTGCTTCCTCAGTTCGTTCTCAGAGAACGCCATGTCTGTCCCTCCGCGTCACGGGGTGCTGAGTGAGCCGCCCGGGGGAGGCCGCGTGCGACTCGACAGAATGCAGGTTCTTTCCTTGGCATCGGAGCGGCTTCAGCGTTGGCGACTTGGTTCGCGACTGCTAGCGAAGGTGGAGCACCTACGTGCTGGGCTAGCCTATTCGCATTGCGCTGGTGCTGGTGGGGCCTCCGAGTGCGACCCGTCACTACCAACAAGTGTACGCCAAGCGGGTGTCCATTGTCAAGCCCCATCACGTCGCTCGGTATCGTCTTGGGCAGCGTGTTGTCTGGTCCCACTCCTCCTGCGGCAAGCGCGACTTGCAGCACGCCTAGATTCTTTCCATCAGGTAGAGGGTTCGGGCTGACTCATTGATGATTACAGAATCTTCAATCTGATAGTGGTAGGAGAATGCCTCCTCAAGCCCTCGCCGGGAGTAATCGACGAAGATATCCTCGCGGGAGGCTAACAGCTTGCGGGTTTGCGGGTCATCCTTGGGGACGAATTCGATGACCAACCAATGCCCCAGGTCTGCCAAGAAGCACGCGATCTGTTCAAGCGGAAGGTTGTTCGCTATCGCCAAATGATGTACCAAGGCCAGTGCCAACACCATATCCGCAGAGGCTCGCTTGAGCAAGGAAAGCCGCTCTCGGTTGTGCCAGCCAAGACATGGACTGGGGTTTGTCAGATCGAGAAGAAGAGGGAGCAAGTACTGCTCCTTGTCTGCAACACACTGTCGATAATTGAGTTCAACTACTCCAGGGTCGACATCAAACGCCACGGTATGGATCATCCGTTGACTGGCGAGACGGCCAAAGACCCCCGTGTTGGCTCCCAAGTCCCAGACTGTTTGAGGGCGAACTCGCTCCAAGTAGTCCGATACGATCCGTTTCTTGTGCCTGATGGAGGCGTCGGCATAGCTATGAGTCGACTCGTAATCTGCCCAGACCGTCCCTTCGGGATTCCAATCTAGCTGTCTGATGATTGATTCCAAACTACCTAGGATCCCCAAGATGCCGGTCTTCCTGATTACTTGGCGGGATGAAGACAAGTCGACTTCTCGACCAGCATATCGTTTCTGGGCAACAGCGTGTAAGTGGAGGTGGGTCAGTAGAGGGAATCTCAGACGCGTACGAAGAGGCAGTAGCTTGCTGGCAAGGCCTAGGGGAACACCGTCGATATAGATTCTGAGCAGTTGGCCCAAGCGAGCGTCGCGATAAGCCATCAACGCTAGTGGAGCCAAGAAGTGCTGACAGAACTGACGGTATGCGACCCAGGGCTGACCATCTTCCCACGTCTCAAAGGAAAGGGTATCCATCAGGACCGGTTCTCCCCGCCAGAATTGAATGTTGTAGGCGCTGCTGTCCTTCATAGACATTCCGTACGCCAGAGCGCGTTTCTGAATAGCCAGCGTGGCCAGTGCCGCATCTTTCAGTTGACCGAAGCTCCACTCGTAGGGATAGGAGATGAAGGGGATTCTTTCGGGACGGATCACCCGAAAGGCACTCCCTGGCTCATGAGGTGCAGCATCCACTTCTACGTGAGGAACCAGCAGACCATCGTCCACCAGACTCTGGTACAATCCCGACTTCATCAGGAAGGCGTAGTCATCTTTGCCGCTCCGGTTGATTTGCCGATAGAGGACACCTTCCCGCCAGAACAAGAAGCCAGCTGGGTCTCGAAAAGACCCCGCTTCTCGCCTATTTGGCCTCATCTTCCTTCTCTTCTTGTTGACGGATAACGAGGTCGCGCACACCATCTCTTATCTTCCTCCAGTGGGATCGCAACACAAGTAGCCCGCCCAGGAGAGCTGCCAAGATCAATTGGAGAACGAAACTTCCAGAACCGGGGTCAAGATATGGTTGGTTCTCTGGTAAGACTGACAACATTGAACTTGCTAAGAGCGAGCCATTCATCGGTTCTTCCCTCCTGCAGGTGTTTCTGCCTCAGACCGTGAATAGAAGAGTGCAAAGCTAACGCACATATGCACGCACTTCCGTTCTCTTGGCTAGTAAGGGGGGTGCGGCAAGCATATGCCGAAATGAGCACAAGCGTCCACGAATTCTGGCTTCTCATTTCTGCCTGTCGAGAGGGGATCTTCGTGGAAGAAGACCTTATCTGAAAGCAGAGGATACCGTGTTCCAAACCAGTGGTTGAAGACGAGCCTGAACGTGTTTACCGGTGTCATAGTGGGGTAGAAACCATCGTAAGACTGGTCCGAGAAGTAGAACGCGTTGAGAATGGCAGAGCGGACCTTCACTCCCTGGGTAGTGGGGGCATCGCGATCTAGGAACTTCTCGTCTCCGTGATCTGACTGCAAGACAATAACGACGGGCTTCCTAGAACTGTCCAAGATCGCATCGATTGTATCCAACACCACTTGGTTCAGGTAGTCAATCTGATAAGTGTAGTACTCGATGTAGTTCTCTGGTCTCACTTCATACCAGTACAGATTCAGATTCCCATGATAGCTTAGTTCTTCTCCATCTGGCCCATACAAGAATGGAATATGTGGTGAGTAGATATGCGCAAACAGGAAGTAGTGCCCGTCCTTCGACGCATAGTCGGGCAAGTGCGTCAGGGCATAACTAATCCGCCTTCTCCGCAGCGAGAGTGCTTGGTTGACGGCAGATCTGACCACGTTGCCCTGCATGTCGGGACCGGCATCCGGAGAGCGATCACCGTAGAGAAGAAGGCCCAGGGTTGTTCGCAAGAAGAATCGCTCGAAGGCGTTTAGGGCGCCTCTTTCCTCAGAACTTGTCGTTGCCGGGGTACGAAAAATGTCGGCATCTTGGTTGTTGGTATCTCCGGTTCCAGAATCAAAGACTACTCTTCGATACCCGTGTTCATGCAAGAAATCGCCTACGTAATTGGTCAGAAGGTTGTGATTGGCTTTGTTGAATGTACCATCCGGGAATTCATGAAAGTACATCAGGTTCAAGGAAGTATTCAATGAATAGTCGGTGTTCAGGTAGTTTGAGTGGCTGGACGAGACAACGTAGAACCCACGTCGCTCCAGGGCGTCGATGAACGGAGAATTATCGTAGCCGTACAGTTCTGCTAGATAATCGGATCTCACGTATCCATCCAGAATAACGTAGTAGATGTCTGGCAACTCGGATGACGGCGGTTCGCGCAATGAGGCTTCGGCTTCCGTCTCGCCGCGCAGTTGCGCAAGCTGTTCTTCCTCAGGCTGACTAAGTTCGGTGTTCACATCGCCGGCTCGGATGACCGTGGACAGAGACAGGGCCAACAGTATCCCGCATATGAGATTCAGGGATCGAGTGACTTTGTCCGGCAATCCGCATCGTACAACAGGAAAGGACAGGAAAAGGAAAATGATCAGCCAAGTCCATGCTAGCACAGAGACACTGAAGCCAAGGCCTCTGTGATGGAGCTGTTCTTCTAGGGCATTGGCGATATGACCAAACGAATAGAACAGGCACGAGAGCAGCGAATTCAGAACTCCGGCTTTCTCCCAGTCTCCCAAGACAACACGGAAACCAAGCAGAAGGGACGAAAAGATCCCAATCGATAGAGCCATAGACCGGACAGTATCGCTGACCGGGATATGCGCGAGGTTTCGCCCATACACATAGAGAATAGGGTAGACGCTTAGCAGGATTGAGTGAAACGGAAAGTCCAGTATCGCAACTCTCGATCTGGTGTCTCTCGTATCGTCTTCCGCATGAGGCATTCCGATGGTCCCCCGGTATGGCCCACAGCCAATCAAGCAGGACTTGCACGTTGATGCTGGAGCTGCTCGTCGCTCCCTGGACGGAGACAGCCTAGCGCCGCCTGTCGCCGACTGCAGAACACTCTGACGCAAGTGGAAACGGCTCGGCTACGACAACCGTGCACCAGTGCTTGGGCCAGAACCCAATCGCGTGATTTGGCGCAGATCAGTACCGACGGCGAAGGTCCCGGAGTCTCGTTGAGGCACTGCGGCGCTCCTGCTCGACGTCGAGGTGCAATCCGTCGCTACTTGGCAGTATACGTCAGGTCGCTCGCCCGTGTCAAGCACCGTCACGTCGGACGGTATCGTCTGGGGCAGTCCTTGCCCTGTCCGCGCTTGTGGCGGTAGAAGCACGTGACGGTTCCGTCCATGCGAGTCACGTGGCGCTTCTGGACCTGTGCGCCGCAATATGGGTAGGTACCTGTGGCGGGCGCATCGGGGGAGGCGGCAACCAGTTTGCCTTCGACGTTGGCTTCTTGCATTGAAGGCTTGTTCCTGAGCAAGGATGCTGGTGGTGGCGCGTGGCCTCCTGACAACTGCCCTATTGTATCATATCCAGTGCTCGTTGTCTGTAGCCAGGGTTGGACAGTTTCTGTGGCGCGAGTCGGATGTCTTGTGTGGCGTATGTTTGATATCTCTTGTGGCGTGGTTCTGTGTGACACGGTTTGTGGTGGCGAAGCGTGTGTCGAACAAGTATGGAGGTTCACGAAGTGCTTGGAAGGCTGGAAAAAAACCGACCAGCTGGTGGCGAGGGTTCTCCTTCTACTACCTCTTGCCCCCCCGCTCACCACCTTCCAGGGATCGCGTCTGGCTCTACCTTCAGCAAGCCCTTGTGCGGTCGCACTTCGGGCTGGGCTGGTGAGGGTGGTGAGAGTTGTGAGCCTTACTGACCGCCTGTGGAGCGGTGGAAAGAACACATGCTTTCCTTCGGGGTCCGTATGCGGGCCAGCAAGGGTCATAAGGTGATCGCGTGCCCACGCGCATGCACGCGCGCACAGTCTGCCGACGAAGTGTCTGTGTATTTGCACTTGGCAGCCATCCCGTTGGTCCCACCACTGCGTAGGTTCGCGCCAGGTCAACGACTGCTTGGACGGCAACCAAGGCCGACTTCCGGCCGCGGTTGTTGTGCGCGCGCAAGACAGCCCCGGTCGACGGGCAGCCTCCCGGCAGGTGCCACTGACGTGCGCTGGCGGCTGGCGGATTCCGGCATTCGGAACGCGCCAGCCTAGGGCTCACGCGCTAGCGCTGTAGGTCACTGGTTGTCACCGCAAGGGCATCACGGTTCAAATGGCCCATAGCCTGCAGCTCGATGCAGCTCGGCCACGAGTCTATGGCCTTCTTCGGTGAAGTGGATGCCATCACTCTGCAAGAGCCTGCCCTCAACAGGTTCATCTCCGCCGGGGCCATTCAGCGCATGGTAGGTGTAGGCCACTGTGATGCCGCGCGCTTCGGCGGACTCCACCATATGCGCCCTCCATTCCTCATAGCAGGGTTCCCGCAAAGTGTCGAACCATCCCTTGTATTTCCACGACCTCACGACTGGGATATCTGTCTCAGCCACCAGTACGTGAGTGTCTTGCACATTGGTCAGCGAAAGTATCTCATCGAAAACCGCATCGAAGTCTGTCTTGAGGTTTGCTGTCTCTTCTCGGATGCAATCGAGGTTGTCCTCGCCGCCACACTCTTCCCTGCCGTATAGCTCCAGTTCCTTCCACAGGTCGTTCCATCCCGTCCAGATTGTGACGACCTCGGCCTCGCGGATTGCGTCTCGAAGCTCCTCGCTCTCGCGTAGACGGTCGAGCAGCACCGTTGTGGATCGCCCGCTGCGCGAGAAGTTGTGGATCTCAACCTGGACGCCCAGGTCCTGCTCGATCAACTCGGCGTAGTAGTCGACGTACGATTTCTCCACGCCCCACCCAGCGGGGATGGAGCTTCCCAGGGCGACGTAGTCGAAGGCCCGGTCTGTGCATCCCGCGACGAGTGTGCCCATCAGCAGAATCGCCAAGGTCAGAATCAAGAGTCTTGCTGCTTGCTTGTGGCCCATCGCAACCTCCTTGCGCTAGTGTGATGTATCCCCGATTTCGCTGACCGCCAATCGGGCAAGGCGTGTGCGCTCAACATAGACGGACGAGCGTCGCTCCACACGCGCGACGCCGAACAGGGCGCGTGATCGAGGGGATGTGCACCGTGCCGATACCGGCTCCGCCCCCAGGACCCGGGTAGTCTGGACCAATCAACACCCCGCGCGCGGATGCTGGCGTGCGGTCTGGAGGCTGCGCAAATCCGCCGGCAGCCCCACCCATGGAGCCGCAGCCGGGCCTGCACCGTCCGCGACGAACCGGGCCCCGAATCGAGGCCGGCTGACGGTAGTTCGCCGACCGCGATCGGCCCCTTGGTTTCCCAGACAACGCTCGCGCTTAGGCCGAGACAGGCGACACGCGGTCGAACTACAGGGCCGCCTGCCCGAGCTGCCGGCGAGGCGGAACAACGTGGCCTCATCCCCGAAGGGCCCGGCGACGTCGACTGGGGGCTCGGTGCCACGGGCCCTCCTCTGCTCCAATCGCCACCAGCAGGCCTAAACAGCCCCCCCCGGGGGTCACGGCCCTCATATGGGCGCCGGTGAGCAAGCCACCGTCGAGACGTGCTGCCGTCGCCCTCTGCTCGGCAGCGCCCACCTTGCGTCAGGGCCAATTCGCGGACCGTGCGATCTCACACCGGGAAAGCCGATGGAACGTCGATTCTAGTGCTGACTACGTTGACTGCGGTCCTACGGCTGGCGGCGAGTGGGGCGGGGATCTGGTTGTCGGACCGTGCCAGTTGCGGTCGATGCCGGGTGTGATCTGGTGCTGATCGATAGGATACGCCCAGCCGCTCATCCCTGTCACGACGGTCGGGTCGGCGTCGCCTGAGGCAGTGTCTGTTATGTCCGCGTTTGTGGCGGTAGAAGCACGGGTCGCCGCTGTCCATCCGTGTGACGCGCGCGTGTGGGCTTCCCCACGCCGGGCACGGCCAGCTGCGAGGCCCCCGCAGACTTTGGTGTCTCCGCTCTTGACTTCCGGGAGGCGACGGCCCTCGAGGTACTCGAGCAAGCCGTCCCGTCCCTGGGTAGTGAGGTTCACCCCGCCTTCTTCACGTTCAATTCGGTGCTTGAGACAGTGTAATGCGCATACCATCTGGATGTTGGATGCGGGCGTTGAAACCACCCCATGGGGTCTCGACGGGCGGGTGGACTAGAGTCGCTCCATGCTCGACCGGCTGCTCCAATGCCGCATCTAGGTCGGGCACCGGCAGCGCAAGATGAATCTGTCCACTGATATGATGGCCGACTTCGATTTGGTCTATCGTTTGAGCCTGCCTTTCGTCAAAGACCTCAAGAGTGGTTTTGCCCATATCGAGGACCAATGCCCGACCTCGGCCCTCTGACCAGATGTGAGACGGTTCCAGGCCAAGTCCATAACGACAGAAGCTCTCCAGTCGTTCATAGGGGTCAGTTGCCAGTGCGACCCGCAATTCGAGAACGGAGCGATCGCAGCTAGGCTCTGACCTAGACGGTCTCCACCTCCTTCCGGGATTGACTTCCAGCGACATCAGCTATGGCGACTGACAGATCTGACTCGACCGTGAACTCGTCAGCGTCCTGGCCCTGTCTGCATTTCCGCCGCTCCCTGGGGTCAAGTATACCTACTGAAGCGCGGATGAACCGGCGGCTGTCATCGCGACGGCACTGCCACTCCCCCACAGCCCTGGATGGTTGCCGGTGTGCGATTCGCGAATGTGGTCCGTTCGTGATACGTCGCCAGGAGTCTCCGATGCGGCGTCGCCCTCGGGGGTGGGGCGTCTTGGCGGAGAATCGATGGCCCGTCACAAGTCACGAATGACGCGGGTCGCGGTCGGCCGTGCTACTAATGAACTCGTCATTTCGAGGGACCGCAGGGAGTCGAGAAATCTGGCTGGTCGCGAGCTGGAGATTCCTCCGCTTAGCTTGGCTCCGGTCGGAATGACGACCAGGCTCGGCGAGGGCGAAGAGTTCCTTGAACTCTGAGTGGTGCGCCCAAGAACCATGGATTCTCTCGGGATCTCCGTCAGGCCTCAACCTAGAAACTCGTCGTTCCTTTCTGCAAAGCTGTGGCGATCTCTCGCAGTCTGGGATGTTCCACCAGGATCCGATACTGAAGCAACCGTAACACCGTCAGGAAATCCCGCCACTCGGATATAGCTCCCTCCTCCCCTGCAAGCAGCTCTTGCGCCTCCTCCAGGCTTGCCGCAACGTAGTCTGGCACATCCTTCCCCGCGACTTCCTCTGCCAGCGCCGTGATGATGCGCTCAAACTCTCCGCCATCCAGCCATGTGCCCTCACAGTGAGCACAGTAGTCGATCACCACCCCTGTCTCTCCATACGCCACGGCGGCCAGTGGAGCGTCGCATCTTGGACACGCGATTGAGCTGCTTCGAACCTCGTACTCATCCTCCCTACGCCATATCTCAAGATCTAGCCAATTCAAGTCTGGCTCGACAGCATCCTTTGCCTTGCGAAGCTCACCTTGATCAAACCACATGCCATCACACTGCGAGCACTGCTCAATCTCCACCTCGTCGATCAATCCCGTTCCCAGCGGCTCTTCGCACCTTGGACATAGCATCTGGCACCTCCTAGATCACGTTCATCGTAGGGCCACCTGGTCTGTGCTTATGCAGGCCACCTTTGCGTATCCAGCATGCAAGAAAGGCGGAGTCCGGAGATCCTTCGCGCAACATCCTCCTGCAGGTTCCGGCTGGCCTGTACGATGGTCATCGTATTCCGGTCGGCAGCGACGCGGGTAGTATACGTTGTGGCCCGCATCCCTGTCAAGGCAAATCACCTCGGTCGATATCGCCCCGGGCAGTCCTTGCCTTGGCGGCGTTTGTCACGGTAGAAGTAGGTGGCGCGCCCGTCCATTCGCGTGACGTGGCGCTTCTGGACCTCTGCGCCGCACTCTGGACAGCTGCCTTTGTCGGGCGACTGTGGGGAGGCGCGGACCAGTTTGCCCTTGACGTTGGTTTCTCGCATTGAAGGCTTCGTCCTGAGTAGGATGCTTGGAGGGGGCGTCTAGGCCTCCTGACACCTGCCTATTGTATCACATCGAGTGCGGTTTGTCTGTACCACGAGTTGGGCAGTTGCTGTGGCCCCGGCTGGATATTCCGTATAGCGTGAGTTGGACACCTCTTGTGGCGCGGCTCCAAGTACGCGGTGTTGCAGTGTGCTTGGAAGGTGGGAAGAGGGCCGCCCCGCACCTGGCGGGGCATCTCAGTCAACCGTCGGCCGTGTTCACTGGATACCAGTCAATGCATAGGCGAAGTACCGAGCCGTTCGGGTCTTCTTCGCCGGCCCATTGGGGGAGCGGTTGCCTTCTTCCAGGCACCAGCCGGAATGTAGCATCAGGAGGGCCTTCTGCTATCACGCTGCGGACCGGTGTGGTGACCGTTGAGACCGTTGCAGCACCCCTATGGATAGCCAAGAAAAGACGTATGAACCTGTTCGCACTCCTGGTGGGCCGTGTGCTGGTCCCAACGCCTCGGTGTGCGTCTGGTCAACGGCTGCTTGGACGGCGACCGATGCCTTCCTGCTCACCGCGGTTGTTGCACGGGCGCAAGTCTTCCCCAATGGGAGGGCACGGAGCCTCTGGCCCTGTCGAGTTCCCACCTTCCAAGCCCCGTCCCCCTGCACCTGAAGCCACACTCTATGTTGTGCCGCCGTCAACTACATCGGAAGTGTGGCCCGTGGCGACTTGTCGTTGTTAGTTGTTCTCTGGAAGTGGTCACCCGCAGAGGTCCGCGCGGAATAGACTTCCGTAGACATTTGGCGACGAAAATAAGGCGGCCGCACGCCGACAGAGCAAGTGCCGCAGCCTCTGGGACTGTGCCTGAAGGTGATGTACGTCTGTAGTCCTGCGTGGGCTGGGCTGGGACGATGTGGAAGTGCTAGGACTTGCGCATGCGCAATTGCGCCGGCTCAGGCTGCCCGTTGTCACCTCAAGCAAGATCCCAACTGCGTCCCTTGCGAGCCGTATACCACTTCGCTCACCCACAAGCGTTGGACGGTGCCCGGGGAGATGGCGCAGCGGCACCACATCCGGCTCAATTGCCAGGGCGACCCGAACCGGTCAGCCGATTCGGTTGGTTTCCTGACCCGTGCCGCCGAGGTGGTCACCCGGTCTGCGGGTCTGGATGGTCGCCCTGATTGGCTTGCCTAGCGTGAGAAAGCGCTCGGTGGGCGTGGGAGGATTCGGAGGCGACCAGAGACTCTCTTATGCCTCAAGCCACCTCAGGTACTGCTCCCTGTCCCTCCGGCGGACGGCCTGGGCCTCCTCGGGCGATAGGTCCTTCATCCCGACGAAGCCCAGCTTCATCTCCTCTGGATACTCAGCGCAGGCCAGTACGTCCCGGTAGTCCCGGTTCGCCATGGCCATTAGGTCGGGCAGCCGCTCTATCTTACCTTCGCTCAGTTTGAGGATCGCGAGCTGCACACGTGCTCGCCCTCGTTCGCCACTCTCTGCGCGGTACTGATCTAGAATACGCATGACCTCTTGGTGGTCGAGATCGGGCCAATATCTGGCGACTTTTCCGCGCACCCTACCTCGATTGACGTGTGCCATCGTAGAGAGGGTCTTAAGTGGTAGCTATACAGATTCTTGGCCGTCACGAACTCACTTAGCTTCTGTGAGACAGTATGCCCCACTGCCGCGTTGTGGGCGCCTGACAGGCCGCCAGGGCTTGAGCCACGAGAGTCTCAGCGCTGCACTCTACCGTCCGAACAGATCCCCGTATGAGTGCGGCGACGGTGGGTTATCTCGCGGCTTCAGCACTGGCCTAGGGTCAGCGGCTGGCGGGAAGACAGCGGACAGCGGAGAGTGGGCAGAGCCCATTCCCTAGTCAGAACGGATAGCGCAACGGAACCCGCCGTCGTAGGCTGTCAGGTCAGGGATGCCCCACATGCGATTGGGGCTCCGCACGTTGGCAGCGTAGATGAACCACGAGCCGCCACGCATGAGCTTACCGTCCCCCTCGTCTGGGCCGGCAGGATTCTCGGAGGCCGAACGCTCGAAGTAGTCGGTCTCGTACCAATCCGCTACCCACTCCCAGACGTTGCCGGCCATGTCCAGCGCCCCGCACCAACTGGCGCCGCTCGGATAGCTGCCCGTTGGCGCGGTTTGGCCGTGTCCATCGTCAACTGTCTCATCAGCCCAATCAAGCTGACAGTTCTCATCGCAGTAGTTCAGTCGCGTGCCGTCGAAAGCATTACCCCAGGGGAAGAGGCTTCCCTGCTTCCCCCGCGCGGCGTACTCCCACTCGGCCTCCGTCGGCAGCCGCGCGCCGGCCCACAGGCAGTAGGCCGCCGCATCGTGCCACGAGATGCCCACGACGGGGTGGTTGTCTCCGTTGAGTTCAGCATCGTCCTCAGGCTGCGATTCCTCGCAGTCGCCGTCCGCCACGCAAAGCGAATACTGGGCGTTGGTCACCTCAGTCTGGTCGATCCAGAAGCCGTCCAGCGTGACGTCGTGCGCCGGCTCTTCATCCTCGAACCAGGCCCGCTCACAGCCGTCGCGGTACTCGTTGCATAGTCGGAGCGCATAGTCTATGTCCTGGTTATTGCTGCCCATCTGGAAGGTGCCAGCCGGCACGTAGACCATCACCACATTGTCGGCGGGGCGGGTCCAGGTGTCGCCCAGAGAGGCCTCGGCGGGTGGAGCAGCCGGTCCTCGTGCTGCCCTCCCGCATACAAGAGAGGCAAGCACGAGTGCGAGTACCGGAGTCACGACATGACTCGTCTTCTGCATCTCGGCGTCCCCCGTACTATGTCACGACAACCATCTGGCGCCCGCGACTACCGCCGGTAGACTTGTGGCAGCACCCAAGCCATTGCTCGCTCCTGCGGCCCCGTGGCATCGACGGTCTACCGGGTCTCGATTGCTCGCACGAGTGCCTTTCCCTGCTCCGGGGCTCTTTCGGTTGCTGTCGTATGTCCTGTGTCCACGTCAATGGTACAATCGCCCTTCTGCAGGCGCCAGCGGCTTCGGCTCTGGCCAATGTGGACCTCCTAGAAGAGCCACGACTGGACCAGCAGCTGCTGACAAACGATAGCGTCAGGACGCGCCGGCGGCGTGCCAGGCAGTGGCAAACTCCGCTCAACTCTCAGTTCGCCAGCCATAGGCAACCTCGGGTAGCTCTGCCTCTCCAATCGAGATCATTCGCTCCGACACTACCTCGCCCCCCACTGCTTCGTAGAACCGTCGGTAGGGATTGTCCCTGAGTACCCACACGATCATGGTAGTCATCCCTCGGTCCAGAGTCCACTTCCTACATCTGTCGAAGAGCGTTCGGCCTATTCCGCGGTCTTGATGCACCCCGAGGACATAGATGGCGTACAGTTCGGAGGCGAAATCCGAGTTCTCGTCACGGTTCACCCCACAGACGCAGAAACCCACAACGCCATTCTCCTGTTCTTCAGCGACAAGGAATACTCTTTCCCGGTCTTCCCTAGAAATGATGCTACTCCAGTATGCGGAGCGCTGCTCGTAGGACAGAGAATGAAGGACTTCGGAGGGGACGATGCTACGATATGCGCTTCGCCAGGTATCCACCTGGACTCTGGCAATCGCATCGGCATCGTCTACTGCTGCTGTACGGATTACGAACATCGCACGTCTCGCCTTCCGGAATCGCGGCATCACTGCCAGGCCCCCGACAGCCCGCGCACAGATGCTGCCCTGCGGTCAGCAGTGGCGCCATCATAGGCAACAATCACCTGATGACCGCTGCACCCGACAGCGGTCGAGCATCCTTCCGAACCTTGCTCACGCCACCAGCATACCGGCCTGGTCGCATCGTGCAGTGTGCCGTGAGCCCGGGGCAGCTAGGCGGACTGCTCGGCTCTGCCCTTGCCCGAGGGCCACCGTCGGCGGTCAGGAGGACTGCCTCTGGGGGCTGGATCCTGGATCAAAGACCCACTACGGAGATTGGGCGTGCTCACTGGCTCCTCTCTGGCTGCGTGTATGAGACAATCGATTCGCCGGGACGGAGCTGCAGCCCTGCTACCCGTTCTCTGTTGTGACCTTGAGCTTCCCACCATGCTGCTAATCGGGCGGCCTGCTGCTGTTGAATATGTCGCGGTGCAGTTTCCACTCCCTCTTGTCCTGCTTCCAGATGACAACGTACTTGCCGTAGTCAAGCACCTACCTTCGCGCACCCACGAGTGCGAATTTCGATATCTCGATGGCTGCGTGACCGTGACCCTCCACTTCGACGATGTCCAGGCGTGCCCCTTTGACCCCCATGTCGATCACCGCCTGCCAGAACGCTTGGATCGGTGGCCTGCCTACGACAAAGTCACTGTTGGGTGGCAACACCTGTCCATCCTCCGCATAGAGGGCCGCCCGTGCAGCCGCATCGCCGTTGCTGAAGGCGGCCACGAAGTCCTCGTTGGCCGCTTCAATGGCATCGCGAACCGCTCTTGAGGGTGTCCTAGTGATTTTCCTCGTTGCTCGCTTGGTCTCCGTCGTTCACGCCCAGGACGGATGACGCGCTTTCGATCCTGGCCCCAGCCAGAGCATTGAGAAGTGAGCACGCCCGACCGCAACAAGCTTCTGCTTGAGGTCTCAGTGACTCCGAGCTACGTAGTATGCGTCAGGCCGCTGTTCCTTGTCAAGGCCCGTCACGTGGCCCGGTATCGTCCGGGGCAGTGCTTGCCCTGCCCATGGTTGTGAGATCAGAAGGACGTGACGCCTCCGTCGATTCTTTGGCGCTGGCCCATCGGGCGTGCGACTTCCTCGGGACCACCGGCTCTCTCCACTCTTC
>JASFVG010000018.1:0-22402 GCA_050049955.1 Anaerolineae bacterium
TTCAATTTCACGTCTAGCCGGGATCGGTACATGGGATACCGGGAATCCCTCGCGCTAGCCGGTATTCCCTTCCGAAGCGAGTATTACGCGGAGGATCATCACGGTCGTCGACAGGCACGGGATCTCGCGGGAAGGATGCTAGCACTTCCAGACCGTCCGACAGCTATCTTTGCCGCCAGCGACACGCAGGCGGTAGGCGTGCTCGAGGCAGCACAGGAAGCAGGCATGAGGGTCCCGCAGGATCTGTCGGTCATCGGGTACGACGACATTGAGATAGCAGATATCCTGGGGCTGACGACGATGGGTCAGCTGCTGTTCGAGTCGGGGCAGAGGGGCGTGGAGTTGCTTCTCCAGTCCTTGGAGGACCCCGAGACGGAACCAGTACGTCAGGTGCTGCCAACGCAGCTCGTCGTAAGAGATACTTCAGCACCGCCCCTGGTCTAGCCGACATCGGCTCTTGGCCGAAAGGAGGTAGCGGATCGAGATAAGGACTTGGCAGAGCAACCCAGCGTATGGAACAAGATTCAGCTATAGATGTTAGCACAAGGAGGAAAAGAGAGATGTTGTCAAAGCAGAACATCCTGCGTATGTTGGGCCTGATGGTGATCTTTGCGCTGCTCCTGGCGGCGTGTGCACCAGCGGCCCCAGAGCCAGAGACCATCGTACAGACAGTTGTGGTAGAGACAGAGAAGGAAGTAGAGAAGGTCGTCACAGCCACCCCTGAGCCCGTCGTGGCAGGTGAGGACGTCGGCAAGGTCTTCATCTTGGGCGCCTTCCGTGGCGAGGAGGAGACTGCGTTTACCAACGTGATCGCCGCCTTTGAGGAGCAGAACCCCGACATCGACGTCCTATATTCGGGCACAGCAGAGTTCGAGACGCTGATCACCGTGCGCATCGAGGCTGGAGACCCGCCCGACATCGCCGCTTACCCACAGCCCGGGGCTGTCGCCAAGCTAGCGAATGAAGGGCACATTGTGCCCCTCTGGGACGAGGCTCTAGCGGTGTATGACGAGCAGTTCCAGCCGGCGTGGAAGGATCTTAGCTCGGTGGACGGCACGCCCTACGGCATGTTCCACCGCGTGAACGCCAAGGGCTGGATCTGGTACAACAAGCCGGCCTGGGCGGAGGCTGGTTGGGAGGTTCCAACCACCTGGGACGAGCTGATGGCCCTCACGGAGGAGATGAAGGAGACGGACATCGCCCCCTGGTGCGACGCCATCGGATCAGGTGCGGCTACTGGCTGGAAGGGCACCGACTGGATCGAGAACCTGATGCTGCGGACGCAAACGGTCGAGGTGCACGACCAGTGGGTCGCACACGAGATCAAGTTCGACTCGCCCGAGGTCCGTGGGGCCTTCGAGATCCTGGAGGACCTGTGGTTCGGCGAGGGGAACTTCTACGGGGGCCCGCAGACCATAGCATTGACGGACTTCAAGGAGCCCCCTGCCTGGATGTTTGGCGACGAGCCCACCTGCTGGATGCACATGCAGGGCAGCTTTGTCACCAACTTCTTCCCGGAGGACGTGCAGGCAGACCTGGACAACCAGGTGGGTGTCTTCATGATGCCACCGATCAATGAGGATCTCCCCTTCACCATGGAGGTTGGAGGCGACCAGTTTGTCGTCTTCAAGGGCAAGGATCGTCCTGAGGTACGCCAGTTCATCGAGTTCCTGGGCACCCCAGCGTCCGTGACTCCCTGGGCGGAACAGGGTGGATCGCTATTCCCCCACATTAACCAGGACCTCAGCGCGTATCCGACCGGGCTTGAGCGGACAATGGCGGAGGCCATCACCACGGCTGAGGCCGCGCGGTTTGACGGTTCCGACAACATGGCCTCCGAGCTGAACCTGGCCTTCTGGAAGGGCATCACCGACTGGGTCAGCGGCAGCCGCACGCTCGACGAGGCCCTATCGGACATCGACGCTTCCATGGAGTAGTCGTCCGCGGGTGCACGTCGAAGTGCAGTTCTGACTACGCCAGGTCCTTGAGGATTGAGTGGGAGGCAGGGTGGGTCCGGGGTCAGACCCCTGGCACCCATCCTGCTCTCCAACCTTATCCCAGCACTCAGCGTGATCTCATAGGTTCAAGGAGGTAGTAAGGTGGAAAACCATAGTGAGGGCAAAGCAGGCGGGATTGGCGATTGGCTTGCGGCCACCGCAGGTCGCCTATTCGTTTCACTTTTCGTTCCTGTAATCACCTTCGTGATCCTCTGGCGGGTGTTCATCTTCTTGCGGGACAGTCAGACACCAATATGGATCACGGCCATCGTGGCCATCATATGGGGCGTCGGCGGGGTGATGGCATTATTCCTCGTCGCGAACCTAGTTATCGATCAGTTCCCGGGAGTATGGAAGAGACGCCTCACGCCCTTCGTCTTCGTCGGACCTGCACTGGCCATTCTGGCCTGGTACCTGTTCATACCCACCTTGAGATCGTTCTACGCCAGCCTATTCGGTCCGCGGGGAGACGAGTTCGTCGGATTGGCCAACTACGTGTACGCCTTCACCAGCGACGCAATGCTCGAGTCGTTCCGCAACAACGCGATGTGGTTGGTCCTGGGGACGGGATTCAGTGTCATATTCGGACTGATCGTCGCTGTTCTGGCGGACCGCGCACATCCCACGTTTGAGACGATCGTCAAGTCACTCATCTTCATGCCGTTGGCCATCTCGATGGTCGGCGCTTCCGTGATCTGGAAGTTCGTGTACGACTTCAAACCAGGTCCAGATCAGATCGGCGTGCTTAACGCCATTGCAACCGGTCTAGGCGCAGACCCACAGGCCTGGCTCCTGTTACAGCCCTGGAACAACGTGTTTCTGATCCTGATCTTCAGCTGGCTCCAGACGGGATATGCAATGGTGATCCTCTCCGCTGCGCTCAAGGGGATCCCGGGGGAGCTCCTGGAGGCCGGCCGGATCGACGGCGCCAACGAGGTGCAGGTCTTTTTCAGCATCATGATCCCCTATATTCAGGGGACCATCGTCACAGTGGCGACGACGATCATCCTCAATGCGCTCAAGATCTTCGACATCGTCCAGTCCATGACCGGCGGCAACTTCGGGACGCAGGTGATCGCCAACGTGCAGTACACCCAGATGTTCAGGGCCTTCCACTTCGGGCGCGGTGCGGCCGTCGCCATTGTCCTGCTCGTCGCGGTGATCCCGGTGATGTACTACAACCTGCGCCAGTTCGCTCAGCAAACGGAGGCTTTCTAATGACTGGGACAAGACAGAGCCTGCTCGGGCGTATCTTCGTATATGGTACGCTCATCATCCTCGCCGCTGTGTGGACGACGCCGACCCTGGGGTTGCTCATCAGCTCCTTCCGTCCGGGCGATGACGTCGTCAGCAGCGGCTGGTGGACTGTTTTCCGGAACCCGGGGCAAGCCGACCTATCGCTGGACAACTATCGAATCGTTCTGGGCGCCGCGGGAGAGGACCCCCGCCTGCAAGAGAAGATCGAGCAGGGCCAGGAGAGCATCAATCTGATAACCGCCGTACTAAACAGCATGACCGTCACCATCCCGGCGACCGTGATCCCTATCTTGATCGCTGCCTTCGCCGCCTATGGCTTCGCCTGGATCAAGTTCCCCGGGCGTATGGCGATGTTCATCGGTGTGGTGGCCATGCTGGTCGTGCCCCTGCAGATCGCGCTGATCCCGATCCTGAGGGACTACATCACCCTCGACCTGAGCGGGACCTTCCTGGGCATCTGGTTAGCGCACACCGGGTTTGGCCTGCCACTGGCGGTGTACCTGCTGTACAACTACATCAGCACACTGCCCAGGGACATCCTGGAATCGGCCTTTATGGACGGTGCCTCGCACTTCACCATCTTCACGCGTCTCATCCTTCCGCTGTCCGTACCGGCTCTGGCGTCATTCGCCATCTTCCAGTTCCTGTGGGTGTGGAACGACCTGCTGGTTGCGCTCGTGTTCCTCGGCGCCTCGCCTGAAGTCGAGGTGCTTACCCAGCGACTCCTGGGTATGCTGGGAACATTCGGCACCGACTGGCACCTGCTCACCGCTGGAGCATTTGTGTCCATGTTCTTCCCCATCGTCGTCTTCTTCTCGCTCCAGCGCTACTTCGTGCGCGGCCTGCTGGCCGGATCGGTGAAGGGATAAGCCATCCGAGTCACCGTCGCGACCGGTAGCCTAACGCGCGAAGGAGCAGGCACGTAGGAGAGGAAACAGGGCGACCCTTTTGTGGTCGCCCTGCTTTTTCCGACGGCATCCCATGCACGAGCCAAAGCCATCCAACGAAGAGACACCCAGAAGGGGATTCTCCTTTGACTGGGTCTTGTGGGTGAAATGGATTCTAGCCTGCACCCTGGGCTGGGTCATTGGCTGGGCCTTTCTACCGGAGTTCGCCGTCGGCGCCTTGGTCGGGGCAGCCCAGTGGGTCGTCGTGAGGCCGCTGATCCGACGGGATGGATGGTGGGTACCGGCAAGTGCGGCGGGATGGGCCGTGGGTCGGGCCATCGTCTTGGCCGTGTTCCCTCCCGGAATTGAGGCCCTCGCCGAGGCGGTCATAGGGGCCTCCCTCGGACTGGCGCAGTGGCTTGTTCTGCGGGGGCAAGTCCACCGAGCCTGGTGGTGGATCGTGCTCAGCACGTTGGGTTGGACCGTGGGTCTGATGGGCACTCTGGGCTCGTCCTGGGCCGGCGCTGTCGCCGGCGCAACGACGGGCGTCGCACTGGAGTTCTTGATGCGCGTCCGCCGTGCCGGCTCAGAAGCAGGTTAAGGTCAGTGCCCGCCAGATTTGGCCTACTCCATACACCAACACAAGTGTTGGTCAGGCTCACCGCCGAAGGGCCCGCGCCTCTTCGGGGAGGCCTCACCCGACAGACATCAGTATAGGAGGAAAGATGAAATTTGAGATCGTGGGCAGTTCCATGCAGACGCTGCTGGTCGAACTGGACGCGGGCGAGGCTATGTACACCGAGCGAGGGGGCATGGCTTGGCTCTCCAATGTCGATATGGAGACCGGCGCGCGGGGTGGGCTTATGAAGGGACTGGGGCGCATGGTGTCAGGAGAGTCGCTCTTCATGACCACCTACACTGCGAGGAGCGGCGGCGGGAAAATCGCCTTCGCTCCCGAGGCGCCGGGCAGCGTGCTGTCGATGGCCCTCAACCCGGGTCAGGCCATTCTCTGTCAGCGCGATGCCTTCATGTGCGCTCAGGACAGCGTCGATCTCTCGATGCACTTTCACCAACGTCTGGGAGCAGGATTGTTTGGGGGTGAAGGCTTCTTCCTGCAGAAGGTCGAGGGGCCGGGGTACGCGTTCTTCGAGATCGCGGGCGAGGCCTATGAGACGACGCTCGCTCCGGGAGAGGTCGTGGGCGTCGATCCTGGACATATCGCCCTGTTCGAACCCAGCGTCGACTTCGGCATCACCCGGGTCAAGGGGATGCGCAACATGCTGTTGGGCGGCGAAGGGCTGTTCCTAGCGAAGCTGACGGGGCCGGGCAAGGTATGGCTCCAGTCCCTGCCGCTGCCTAACCTGGCTGCCAAGTTGAACCGCTACAGCCCCAAGAAGTAGGCAGCGCATTGAGGCACCGATCCGGACGGACGGCTGAAACGGTCATCAAGCAAGCGGTTGTCGCCGATGCCGGGTCTGATTTCACAACCCGACAACCGATCCGCCGCGCGGGGCCGCAGGGCGACCCAACGAGGGCAACCACCTCCGACCCCCTGGGAGCAGATAGAGGCACTGCCGCGGACTTGACGTCATGGGGAGGATCAGGGCCATCGCCGGGGGACGCGGGCTAGGAGGACAAGGAAAGCGTTGACCACGAGGAGTAGCAGCACCGAACTAGCGTTCCCCGAAGGTTTTGTCTGGGGCGCGGCAACATCGGCCTACCAGATCGAGGGAGCGTGGGACGAAGACGGAAAGGGTGAGAGTATCTGGGACCGATTCACCCATGCCCCTCATCACGTCGCCGGCGGTGCCACGGGCGATGTGGCCTGCGATCACTACCACCGGATGCCGGAGGATGTTGCCTTGATGAAGGCCCTGGGGCTCGGGACCTATCGCTTCTCCGTCTCCTGGCCGCGAATCCTGCCGAAGGGACGGGGCAAGGTAAACGAGAGCGGGCTCGATTTCTACGATCGACTGGTTGAGGAGCTCTTGTCCGCCGGGATCGTGCCCACGGTCAACCTCTTTCACTGGGATCTTCCCCAAGCGCTTCAGGATGCCGGTGGATGGCCTCATCGTGACACGTCCGACTGGTTTGCTGAGTACGCCCATGTCGTCTTCGACCGCCTGGGCGATCGGGTGGAGCGGTGGATTACGCAGAACGAGCCCCGGGTGGCAGCCTTCCTGGGCTACGGTAGCGGCATCCATGCCCCGGGCATCTGCGACTACACCCAGGCTTATCAGGCTGTTCACCATCTCCTGCTCGCCCACGGGAAAGCGGTGCAGGTCTTCCGCCAGGGTGGCTACAGGGGTGAGATCGGCATTGTGCACGACCTGGCACACTTCGTCCCTGCGAGTGAACGCGAGGCGGACGTGGCGGCCTGCCACCGCGCCTACCAGCAGGACATCAGTCAATTCCTCGACCCGATCTTCGAACAGCGCTATCCGGAGGCGTTGTTCAACTGGATCGGTTCCCTACAGCCCCACATCGAGCCGGAAGACATGGACACCATCGGTCAACCGATAGACTTCCTGGGCATCAACTACTACAAGACCCACGAGGTTTCGTTCGCCATCGATGCGCCGCCGCTCAAGGCCCGATTGGCGCCCGTGTCCGCGCCGGGTTGGGGACGGACCGAGATGGGTTGGGGTGTCAATCCACCGGGGCTCAAGGCCGTTCTCCTCGACGTGAAAGCGTCCTACGGCAATCCGAGAGTCTACGTCACCGAGAACGGCTGTGCCTTCCCAGACCAGCCAGACGCCACCGGCTTCGTAGCCGACCGCGGTCGGGTGAACTTCCTAAGAGACCACCTCCTCGCTGTCCACGAGGCCATCGAGGCTGGCGCCAACGTACGCGGCTACCTTGTCTGGAGTCTGATGGACAATCTCGAGTGGGCACGGGGATACGGACCGCGCTTCGGCATCGTCCGCGTGGACTACGAAACCATGAAGCGCACACCGAAGCAGAGCGGGTTCTGGTACAGCGACGTGATGGCTAACAACGCGTTGAGCGTGTAGCGACGCCCAAGGTCCCCATGATACGATCTTCCTACCTGTGGTGGCAGACGGGCGTCATCTACCAGGTCTATCCACGCAGCTTCAAGGACACGACCGGTAGCGGCGTGGGCGACCTCGGCGGCGTGCTCGAGAAGCTCGACTACCTGAGCGACACGCTGGGGGTGGACGCCCTCTGGCTCTCGCCCTTCTACCCTTCGCCGATGGCCGACTTCGGCTACGACGTGGCAGACTACACAGACGTGGATCCGCTGTTTGGTGATCTATCGAGCTTTCTCGAGCTCGTCGAAGAAGCCCACACGCGTGGACTTAGGATCGTAATTGACCTCGTGCCGAACCACTCATCAGATCAGCACCCCTGGTTTCGGGAAGCCCGCAGAAGTCGCGACAACCCAAAGCGTCACTGGTACATCTGGGCCGATGCCCGCCCGGATGGCTCGCCGCCCAACAACTGGCTCAGCGTTTTCGGTGGATCCGCCTGGGAGTGGGACGAGCTGACGGGGCAGTACTATCTGCACTCGTTCCTGAAGGAACAGCCAGACCTCAATTGGCGCAATCCAGAGGTCAGGAACGCGATGTTCGACGTGGTGCGCTTCTGGTTGGATAGAGGCGTGGACGGCTTCCGGATCGACGTGGCGCACTACATCATGAAGGACCCGGAGCTGAGCGACAATCCGCCGGCTCCCCGCAACGCAAGGTCCATCCATCGTCCGCTGGGCGACTACGACTCACAGCTGCATCTCTACGACAAAGGCCATAACGATATCCACGAGGTCTATCGCGGGCTCCGCGAGGTCCTCGACAGCTACAACGGTGACTGGCCCCGGGTGTCGATCGGCGAGATCCACATCTTCGATCGGGAGGAATGGAGCAGCTACTACGGCGATAACCTGGACGAGCTCCACATGCCATTCAACTTCACCTTGCTCAACACAGACTGGGCAGCCAGGGATGTCCGTGGCGCGGTCGATTCGCTGGAAGCGGTGCTGCCCGAAAGTGCCTGGCCAAACTACGTGCTGGGCAACCACGATGAGTCGCGACTGGCAACCCGGATTGGCCGTGCCCAGGCCCGCGTAGCGGCTATGCTGCTTCTGACGCTGCGGGGCACACCGACCCTCTACTATGGAGACGAGATCGGCATGACCGACGTGTCCATCCCCCCCCACCGTCGCCAGGACCCGTGGACCATTGAAGGTAGCATGGATATGGGACGCGATCCGTGCCGCACGCCAATGCAGTGGACTGGGGGACGGCACGCGGGGTTCTCGCCGCCAACGCCGGCTGAGCTATGGTTGCCCCTCGCGGACGATTTCGAGAACGTGAATGTGGAGCGTCTACTGTCTGACCCGACGTCGATCCTGAACCTCTACCGGAGGCTCCTGGCCTATCGAACAACCAGGCCAGCCTTGCAGCGGGGAAGCTACCGGGCACTACCGGACCCCTCGGAAGATGCGACATCTGTGGTGCCAGAATCATGCTACGTGTTCCTGCGCGAGATGGCCAAGGCACGCATCCTGGTGGCCCTGAACTTCTCCGATCAGGAGCAGCATCTCGTCTTGCCGTCATTTGGGGAGGGCTGCATCGCCGTGTCGACGCACATGGACCGCTCGGGGGTGGTTGATGTGCGGAATCTCTCTCTGCGGGGCAACGAAGGCTTGACCATCGAGCTCGCGGCCTGGTAGAGGCCTCGAGACAGATCGGTACTCAATCCAGAACTAGAACAGGAGGCGTGCATGCTAGAGCAGGTTGAACTTGCTGTGAAACACCTCAACGACTATCGTCCCATCGTGGGCGATGAGGTCGTCGCCCGGATCGCGGAGCTGGCCGAACCGCTGCGAGACGCAAGGGTAGTGCACATCAACGCTACCGCATTCGGCGGAGGTGTAGCGGAGATGCTGCAGACGTTGGTCCCGTTGATGCGCGACGCCGGGCTCGACGCTGAGTGGCAGGTCATTGCAGGGGACGACGCGTTCTTCAACGTGACCAAGGCGGCCCATAACGGCCTGCAGGGGATGGATATCCCGTTCACCGATGATATGAAGCGGGTCTGGCAGCAGTACAACAAGGTGAACGCACAAGCATTTGAGGGCGAATACGACTTCGTCGTCGTCCACGATCCACAGCCGGCTGGCATGCTCCATTACTACGACTCTGCTGGGGATGCGCATTGGGCCTGGCGCTGCCACATCGACACGTCACATCCCAATCCGGCCTACTGGGATTTCTTCGCCCCATACATCACGCAGTATCAGGCCGCCATCTTCACGATGGAACAGTACGTGGGGCCAGGGGTAGACTTCGACCACCTAGCTTTCGTCACCCCCACCATAGATCCCCTCTCGCCAAAGAACGCCCCCATCTCGTTGGAGGAGGCGCAGCGGGTCGTGGGCGGCTTCGGACTTGACGTAGGGCGTCCCATCGTTACGCAGGTTAGCCGCTTCGATCCGTGGAAAGATCCCTTGGGCGTGATAGACGCCTATCGTATGGTGAAGGAACAAAGGCCGGAGGTGCAGCTGGCCTTGGTGGGTTCCATGGCCTCTGACGATCCGGAGGGGTGGTATTACCTCGACAAGACGATCCGTCACGCGGGGAATGATCAGGACATCCACGTACTGCACAACTACCACGGGGTTGGCGGCTATGAAGTAGGGGCATTCCAGACCGCCAGCGACGTGGTGATCCAGAAGTCGATCCGTGAGGGTTTTGGCCTGGTCGTGACCGAGGCGTTGTGGAAGGGGAAACCCGTGGTCGGGGGCAACGCCGGCGGGATTCCGCTCCAGATCATCGACGGGGAGACGGGTTTCCTGGTCGATTCGGCGGAGGAATGCGCCCAGAAGACACTTCCCTTGCTCGAAAACCCGGAGGGGGCGCAGAGGATGGGTAGGGCGGCAAGGGAGCACGTGCGAGAGAACTTCCTCACCACGCGTCACCTGGCGGACTACCTCAAGCTGTTCGCCACGATGATGACGTGATGTGTTCGAGTTGGGAATCGAACAGTACTGTAGAGTGTGCAGGCCCCTGTCTTGGCGCGAAGACAGGGGCCCGTTGTTTGAGGAAGGACTCCCAGGAATAGACGGCTAGCGCTTACCCATTCACCAGGCTATTCCATCTCCTCGGTATACCGCGCTGCGGGCACGTAGAACTTCTCGGCGTATTCCTTGACCATCCGCCGCGTACAGAAGATGGGCACAGCTGTGCGTATTGCTTCCTTCATGACCTGTACCCAGCCGCGCGGGACATCGTCGGCGTCACGCTCGTAGAAGAGCGGCGCCACCTCAACCTCCAGAAGATCATACAGGGCCCGGGCGTCGGCGGCATCCTGAGCCGCCGGATCGTCATACCGCTCCCCCGAATCGATCGCCCAGCCGTTCGCCCCATTGTAGCCCTCGGCCCACCAACCATCGAGCACACTCAAGTTGGGGATGCCGTTGAGAGCCACCTTCTGCCCGCTCGTGCCACTCGCCTCGTGGGGCCTGCGGGGAGTGTTCAGCCACACGTCCACGCCCTGGACAAGGTAGCGGGCCACCTGCATATCATAGTCATCGATGAAGGCGATGCGCCCGCCCGTAGCAGGATCCTTGGCCCAACTGTAGACCTCCTGAAGCAGACGCTTGCTGGCGTCGTCGGCGGGATGGGCCTTGCCCGAGAAGATGAATTGTACAGGACGATACCGGTCGTGGAGCAATCGCTTGAGCCGCTCAAGATCGTGGAACAAGAGCGTCGCTCGCTTGTAGGTGGCGAAGCGCCGGGCAAAGCCAACGGTCAGCGCGTCGGGATCCAAGAAAGTGCCGGAGCAGAGCACCTGATCTGGCGTCATCGTCCCTTCCATCCGCCTCCGACGTGAGCGCTCACGCATGAAAGTCATCAACTTGCCCTTGAGATGGACGTGCGCGTCCCAGAGTTCGGCCTCGGGCACATCCAGGATGCGTTCCCAGAGCGCCGGGTCGTCATGGCGAGCCATCCAGTCAGGACTGAGGTGTTTGCGGTAGAGCCTGTACATCGCCCCTGCGATCCACGCCGGCACGTGGATACCGTTCGTGACGTAATCGATAGGCACTTCTTCAGCCTCAGTATCTGGCCAAAGCGACTGCCACATACGGCGAGAGACCTCACCGTGTAGCTTGCTCACCGCGTTGCGTCGACCACACATGCGCAGCCCCAAGGCCGTCATATTGAAGCCGGAACGCTGGTCTTCGTGCTGACCCAGCCGTAGGAACTCCTCCCGACTGAGTCCCAGGCGGGGCCAGTAGTTGTGGAAGTACTTGTCCAAGAGGTGAAAGTGGAAGACATCGTGTCCCGCTGGTACGGGTGTATGGGTGGTGAACAGGCTCGTTGCCTGGATCCGCTTCCGAGCCTCCTCAAAGGAGTAACCTGCCTGGACGAGCTCGCACGCTCTCTCGAGTACCAGGAAAGCAGAGTGCCCCTCGTTAAGGTGGAAGGCAAGGGGCTCGATACCCAGAGCACGAACAACGCGGAGCCCGCCGACCCCCAGTACGATCTCCTGCTGAATGCGCATCTCCTGATCGCCACCGTACAGTCGCCGCGTCAGTTCACGATTCCACAGCGCATTACGCTCGTTGTCGGCGTCCATGAGATACAGCTGCACGCGGCCGATCTCAACGCGCCACACCCTCAGGTGGACAGTCTGATCGTTCAGCTCGACAGGGACAAAAAGTGGGGCGCCGTCTTGACCAAGGGCCTGCCGTATGGCTACCTCTCGGGGCTCAAAGCGGGGATAGGTGGCTTCCTGCCACCCATCTGGGGTGATACGCTGCCGGAAGTAGCCCATCTCGTAGAGGAAGCCTACCGCGACGAAAGGCAGACCAATGTCGCTAGCTTCCTTGCAGTGGTCGCCAGCGAGGACGCCAAGTCCGCCAGAGTAGATGGGCAGCGAGCGATGCAGGCCGAACTCAGCCGAGAAGTAGGCGACTGGCCGATCGGTGAGCTCGGGGTACTGACCGGGGAACCAGAGATGCCCGTTCTTCACATCCGCATCCAGAGCCATGATGACGGCATCGTACTGGCGAAGGAATAGCGGATCGGCTGCAACTTCTGCCAAACGTTCTGGCGAGACCTCGAGTAGCATCTGTACCGGGTTGTGGCTGGTGGTGCGCCACAACGTGTAGTCCAGGATCTTGAATAGATCGCGAGACTCGCGATGCCAACTCCACCAGAGATTGTATGCGAGGTCCTCCACACGGGAAATGCGACGAGGCAACTTGGCTGCAATGGACATCTCTTGTCGATCCACGGTCGCTCCTCTCTCGATCGGTACAGCAGAGTGCACGTTCTGACTGACTGGCGAGGCAGTCGTTCTCAGGGGCCTCTGAGCAGGATGACCAGCAACACAGCAATGGTGACGGCACTGAACTCAAATAGCGTCGACATGCTCAAACGCTCGAGCAGGTGTTGATGGGCCACGTTGGTGGCGACATAGAAGATGAGCAACAACAGCAGTCCGCCAACCCAGGCGCTGGTCTGCCAGTAATTGAGGGCCCACGTACTCTCGCCAATGATCATGCCCACGATGATTGCGAAAGGTAGCATCCGCCCCATGGGCACGTCCGCTACACTCAATAGGTCCAGCCCCAGCAGCGTAGCTGTGACGAGCGTCAGGGTGGCAGTCACCAGGCTGCGTGTGCGCGTCTGATAGATCAGAACGAACAGTACGAACCCCAACAGGTAGGCCAACACATTCAAGGCAAGGCGCGCCACGGCATAGCTCGGCGAGTCGGGGGAGACAGTAGCGTATTCGGCAGAGACAGTCAGTCCAACAGTGACCCCGAATAGTATCAGCGCTCCAATCCAGATCAAGAGGGTGGGGGCCAGGGACGACAGATACGCCAATAGACCGGCTGACAGTCCTGGCAGGATCCAGGCGATGTAGATCGGGCGCCCGGAATGCGCCATCAAGAGCGGGTGATCGTGAAGTGCAAGACTGGTGCCCGTGCAAACGAGCCCGACCATCAGCGTGACAAGCAGAAGCGTGCTGGAGGCACGGATCTGAAGCGGAGAGCCAAGCGCTTGCACCTGGTAGACGTGCTCAGGCAGCTCGACGAAACGGAACAGGATGTTTCCGAGGATGAGCACAGCCAGTAGTACACTCAGGCGATCACGATCGACCGACGTCGAGGCTGCTTCTCGCATGAAGCCGCATTCTACCCACGGGGGAGAGGATTGTCAACCTTGATCGCCATGGTATAATCTCGCCCTGGCAGCAGCGGTGCCTTGCTCCCTGGGGAAGGCTTGCCAGGGGTCGGAGTCCGCTCCAGCCATGGTGCTTTGGTGTGGCACACTGACGTGGTTCCGCTTTCTGGAGCGCTGCGTAGCTGAGGCCAGCCCCGGTCGCGAGTGGAGAGGATAACCCGTGAAGCGCTATCTCGTCTTGCTTGTAGCCGTGTCTATCCTGCTTGCCAGCTGTCGAGGGCAACCCTCAGGCGGAACGCTAGTCTACGGGCTGACCCTCACCCCTTCGGGGATTGACCCTCACATTGACGCATCTTCGGAGCTGGGAATCCCCTTGACCAATGTCTACGATCCGCTCGTGTGGCTGGCGCCGGATGGGACATTCGTCCCTGGTCTGTGCAGGAGTTGGGAGATCGGTGAGGCTGGCCTGACGTACACCTTCCGTCTGCGCAACGACGTGACGTTTCACGATGGCACGCCGTTCGACGCTGAGGCGGTGCGCGTCAGTTTAGATCGCATTGCCGACCCGGAGACGCAGTCACGCAAGGCACGAGGGATGCTGGGCCCTTACGATCGCACGGAGATCATCGACGACCATACAGTGCGCATCCATTTCACAGAACCTTATGCCCCTTTCCTTGCGTCCCTAAGCACGGTCTACCTGGCGATGGTCTCCCCCGCAGCGGTTGCGGAGTGGGGTGACGAGTATCAGTTCCATCAGGTCGGAACCGGGCCGTTCATCTTCGAGGAGTACGTGCCCAAAGACCGCCTGACGCTGGTGCGCAACCCTGACTACGATTGGGGACCTTCGTTCTTCGACCATCAGGGACCCCCCAGGCTCGAGAGAGTGACCTTCCGGTTCTACACGGATCCCGCCACACGGGCGTTGGCTCTGGAGTCCGGCGAGGCTGACGTGATGGGCGAGATCCCCCCGCAGGATGCCGTCCGCCTGGATGGCAGCACTGAGTACACGCTCATCCCAGTTCCAGTCCCAGGGCAGCCGCTTCAGTTCTTCATGAATACCCAGCGCAGTCCGACGGATGACCCGCGCGTCCGCCAAGCGCTGATCCTGGCCGTCAACCGGCCGGTGGTTGCCAAGACCGTCTTCGAGAAGTATTCCCCCGCGGCGTACGGGCCGCTGAATCGCTCCACTTTTGCCTACGATGCCGACATAGAGGGCATCTACGCCTACGACCCGGAGCAGGCCGTAGCCCTCCTAGAGGATGCGGGATGGACGGATTCAGACGCTGACGGCGTCCGCGACCGTGATGGTGAGCCGCTCGAGCTGGAGGCCATTCTCATGGGTTGGGGGTACATTCCGGAGGTGGCCCAGATACTGCAGGATCAGCTAGCTGACATCGGTGTGACCGTTGAGTCGCGTCAGATGACCTTTTCCAACGCCCTGGGCGAGGTGGCCGGGGGCGAGTACCATCTAGCGCCATTCCTTTTCTCGAACAGCGATCCCGATATCCTCCGCACCACGTTCCATTCCGCGAACGTGGAAGGTGGCTTCAATTGGTCGAAGTTCTCCGATCCGCAGCTGGACACGTGGTTGGACGAGGGCAGGCGGGAGCTGGACGATGAGACCCGCATCCTGATCTACGCGAGCATCCAACGACACGTTATGGAACAGGCGCTCATCCTCCCTATCCGCGACTACGTGAACCTGAACGCGGCCCAGTCAGGCGTGGAGAACTTGCGGTACGATCGGCAGGGGTGGTTCCCCCTGCTATATGAGGTCACCGTGTCCGAGAGCTAGACTCAGTTCGCGACTCTTCACCCTCTTATCGGACTGGGGATCACTGCCGGGCGGGCCTTGGGCGACGTCACAAGGATCGCCCGGCGATTCTGTCTACACTGCCGGCTGAGCCGAGAAGATGCTTGCCTTCACATTGCGACGCCTGTCGTCAACGCTCCTCGTGCTTTGGGGCGTGGTCACGGTTACCTTCTTCGCTACGCGTCTCTTGCCGGGGGATCCTGCCACCCTACTGGTCTCTCAGGGGGGTGGGTCCGCGGAGGATATTGCCGACCTGCGTGAACAGCTGGGGCTAGACGACCCGCTGCCCATCCAGTACCTGCGGTTTCTGAACGGCCTTGTGCAGGGCGACCTGGGAGAATCGTTGGTCAGCCATCGACCCGTGGTGGACGCCATCGGTGAGCAATTGCCGCACACCCTGGCGCTGGCGACAACAGCCACGATGCTGTCCATCGTTCTGGGGATTTCCATGGGTGTGCTGGCGGCGACGCACCAAGGAACGTGGATCGATCAACTGGCCATCACCCTCTCCGTCCTGGGGGTCTCCGTTCCGATACTCCTCTCGGGCCTACTGTTTATCCTGCTCTTCAGCCTGGTTCTGGGCTGGCTTCCCGCGACGGGCCAGGGGACGTGGAGGCATCTGGTGATGCCAGCGCTGATCCTGAGCCTGGCGTCAACGGGTACCATCGCTCGTCTGGTTCGCACACAGATGTTGGAGGTGCTGCCTGCGGACTACATCACGGTAGCCCGAGGCAAGGGTGTAACTGAGCGCGTGATTCTGTGGCGCCACGCCCTGCGCAACGCGCTGATCCCCGTGGTCACAATCATTGGACTGCAGTTCGGCTCCTTGCTGGGCGGGACAGTGGTCACAGAGTCCCTCTTCTCCCGCCGCGGCCTCGGCCGCCTGGTCGTAGACGCCATCTTCTGGAAGGACTATCCACTTGTGCAAGGGGTCGTCATTCTGGGAGCCGCGATCTACGTAGGCGTCAATCTCGTGGTCGACCTTAGTTACGGTCTTCTTGATCCACGCGTCCGTCAGGACTGAGGCAACAGCCATGTCAAGCGGCCAGTGCCCCTCACTCGGCGTCGCCAGCCTGGCCGTGCTAGCGGTCATCGCCGCCGGCACGTTGCTGGCACCGTGGTTGACGCCCTACGACCCGCTGGCCATGGACTATGAGAACCAGCTGCTCGCACCTTCGTTGTCCCATCCTTTCGGCACGGACCTGTTCGGTCGAGACGTATTCAGCAGGGTTCTGCACGGCTCGCGTATCTCACTCTCTGTGGGCCTACTGGCCGCGCTGCTGGCGGCCGTGCCCGGGCTTCTCGTAGGTCTGTTGAGCGGCTACTACGGGGGCTGGTTCGATCAGCTTGTGATGCGCCTGACGGATCTGGCGCTCGCGTTTCCCAGCCTGATACTGGCCCTGGGCATCGTAGCGATTCTGGACCCCGGCCTGGTGAACGTGACGATTGCCGTCGGGTTGGCAGGAATCCCGGGGTATGTGCGTCTGGTGCGGGGGACTGTGCTCGGTGTAAAGGAAGCGCTGTACATCGAGGCCGCCCAAGCTATTGGCTGCCGTGACCACCGCATCATCCTGCGGCACGTCCTCCCCAACATCCTGGCCTCTGTGATGGTCTTGGTGACGATGGACGTGGCGTGGGCCATCCTCAGGGCTACATCGCTCAGCTTCCTGGGGCTGGGCGCCCAACCTCCGACACCGGAGTGGGGCGCGATGATCGACAACGGGAGAGAGCTTCTCCGGCGCGCACCTTGGGTCAGCTTGGCGCCGAGCGCGGTGATGATGCTGGCAGTGCTATCCCTGAATCTCGTGGGCGACACACTGCAAGGTGTCCTGGACCCGTACGCGGGCCATATGCAGCAGCGGAGGGTGTAGCGTGGCTGGTTATGTCTTGCCTGTCCTAGTCCTGGTCTTTGCCGCATGCGACTGGCTGGCCGTCGCTCGTGACCGGAGGGGCCTGGAGTTCGCCTGCAAGCCGGCCACGCTGATCGCGCTTCTCATCAGTGCCTGGTGGTTGACCCGAGGTCCCCACGACCCCTGGCAGGCCCGGTTCTTCCTGCCAGCGCTCGGTTTCTCGCTAGCGGGCGACATCTTCCTGATGTTGCGGGGGAAGCGGTTCTTCCTGGCCGGCCTGGTGGCGTTCCTGCTGGCGCACGTGTGCTACGCCGTTGGATTCAACCCCACCGTGCCACCATGGCCCTCGCTGCTGATCCTGATCCCTGTGGTTGCTGTCGGAGCTGTCCTGTTCAGGAGGCTGGCGCAGGGGCTGCGTGCACGTGGCGAAGAGAAGATGCTGGGTCCAGTAGCGATCTACAGTGTGGTGCTCAGCGGGATGCTGTTCTCCGCGTGGGGGACCCTGTTTCGGCCCGGATGGACGGGGGCGCGGCAAGGACTGGCTATTGGCGGCGCTAGTCTGTTCTTTGTCTCCGACGCTATGCTAGCCTGGGACCGGTTCGTCGCTCCCTTTCCGCTGGCCCGGCTGTTGATCCATATCACCTATCATATGGGGCAGATGGCATTGGCGGCCTCGATCGCCCTGACGTGGTGACAGGGCAGGGAAGGGATGCGGCGGGTCCTACTCCTGAGCGCGCTTCTGGAGCTCGTAGAGCTTGTTGATGGCCTCTAGCGGGGTCATTGACGAAACGTCCAGCTCCCGCACGGCCTCCACGACGGGATGTTCATCGGCGAAGAGGACCGGCTGATGGGGCTCGGGCTTCTCGGTTCCAGGCCGAAACGCCCCGCTCTCTAGCTGGGTCAGTAGTTCCTGGGCGCGGTGGATGACGGGTCGGGGAACACCGGCCAACTGCGCCACGTGGATGCCATAGGAACGATCCGCCCCGCCGGGTTCCACCCGGTGGAGAAACACAACCTGCTTCCCCTCCTCAACGACCGCCAGGTTGTAGTTGCGCACGGCAGGCAGCCGCTGTGCCATCTCGGTCAGTTCGTGATAGTGCGTGGCGAAGAGCGTGCGTGCCCTCCGCTCAGGATGATTGTGGAGGTATTCGACAACGGCCCAAGCGATGGAGAGGCCATCGTAGGTGCTCGTTCCGCGTCCGACCTCGTCAAGGATAAGCAGGCTGCGCGGCGTGGCATGGTTGAGGATGTTGGCCGTCTCCACCATCTCAACCATGAAGGTGGAATGGCCGAAGGCTACCTCGTCCTGTGCGCCTATGCGGGTGAAGATGCGATCCACGATCCCGATCTGCGCCTCATCCGCTGGTACGAAGCTGCCGATTTGGGCCATCAGCACGATGAGCGCTGCCTGCCGAAGATATACGGACTTACCGGCCATATTCGGGCCGGTGATAATCAAGATGCGCTCAACATCATTCAGGCGAAGGTCGTTGGGCGTGAAGGGCTCATCCCGCTGCGTCGTCTCCACCACGGGATGCCGCCCGGCAGTGATATCGAGGACGTCCTCGTCGATGAGTGCCGGACGCACGTAGCGATTGCTCACCGCGACCTCAGCGAGGGCTGATGCCACATCCAGGCGGGCGAGGGTGCGAGCGGTCCGCAGCATGGGCTCAGCGCGTGCAGCCACCTGCTGGCAAACTACGCTGAATAGGCGCGCCTCGACCTCGGACTGCCGGTCCTCCGCAGTGAGAATGCGCGTCTCGACCTCTTTCAGCTCGGGAATGATGTATCGCTCGGAGTTTGTCAGGGTCTGCTTGCGCGTGTATTCGTCGGGTACGGCGTCGATGTTGGCCTTGGTCACCTCGATGTAGTAACCGAAGACCTTGTTGTGACCCACCTTGAGGCTCCTGATTCCGGTTCGCTGTTGCTCACGCCGTTCAAGACTGGCGAGCCACTCACGCGCTTCGTGGACCGACCCTAGCAGATCGTCCAGCTCAATGGAGAATCCGCGTCGGATGACACCGCAGGCGGAAAGCCGCCGGGGAGGGTCGTCCACGATGGCGGAAGACAGTAGGTCCGCGACACCCTCGCAAGGTGCAAGAGACTCAGTGAACCTGGCACCGCTGACCTCGGACTGCGACAGCAGCTCTGCGAGCTCAGGAACGGCTCGAAGTGCATGCTTGATCCCGACCAGGTCGCGCGGTGTAGCGCTACCGCCCACTACCCTGTTGGTCAATCGCTCGAGGTCGGGTATGCCTCTCAAGATCTCTCGCACCTTACCCCTCAGAATCGTGTCCTGGTAGAGGGCTTCTACCTCATCCAACCGCTCCTCCAGGTCCTGTCGACTGAGGAGGGGCTGGGCCAGGCGCGACCGCAACAGCCGCCCCCCCATGGGTGACAGCGTCTCGTCCAGAACGCCCAGCAGAGAGCCGCGGACCGCGCGGTCGCGCAGGGTCTCGGTGATCTCCAGATTGAGACGCGTGTTTGCATCGATGCGCATGAAGCGAGAGGTAGAGTAGGTGCTGAGGCTGACGATCTGTTTCAGCGCTTTCTTTTGTGTCTCCCGCAGGTAGTGTAGGATGGCGCCAGCAGCACGGATCGCCAGCGGCTTGCCCGCACAGCCGAAGCCGTCAAGCGTCGCCACTCGGAAGTGATCCAGCAGGGTCCGGCGCGCGGCACCCAGCTCGAAGCGATACGCCGGCAGCGGCGTGATGTGGGCGCCACTAACCAGGGGCTTGAGCCCAGATACTTGCGGCTGACCATCGGCATCTACGGGGAGCAGACACTCTCGAGGCTGGACGCGAGCCAGCTCCTGTTGTACCTCACTGGCGCCTAGCTGGGTGGTGGCGAATTCACCGGTCGTGATGTCGACGTAGGCTAGCCCGGCCCGGCCCACGCTGAGCCCGGTCTCGCTGCCCGCTCCGGAATCCTGTTCGATGACGGCGGCCGCCAGGTAGTTGGGCGCCTTCTCCTGCAGAAGCTCGGGCTCGATGACGGTGCCCGGCGTGACGACGCGGCTCACTTGTCGCACAACGAGCCCACTGGTGGTCGTGTCGCCCATCTGGTCGGCGATGGCAACACGATAACCCTTCTCGATCAGGCGGGCGACATAGCCTTCGATGGCGTGGCAGGGTACGCCAGCCATCGGTATCCGCTGGTTCTTCGCCACCGGGCGCGAGGTAAGCACGACATCGAGCTCGTCGGCCACGATCTCAGCATCCTCGTCGAAAGCCTCGTAGAAGTCCCCTAGCTGAAAGAAGACGATAGCATCGGGGTGCTTGGACTTGATTTCCAGATATTGCCTGCGCAGCGGGGTGAGGTTTGCCATTTGGAATCTGCCTGGACGGATGTGATTCTATGCCGGGTCGATGAGGGTTCCCCGGGCGTTCTGCACCGTACGCCTGCTGGCCGACAAGTCACTCGGGGTCACGTGAAGTCTATGGGATGAGGCGCTTCGTGCGGCCTGAGGATTGGCCTCCGCAGCGCCCGAAAGAGCAACCCTAGGCGTTCGGGACACGGCAACCGTAAGTATAGACCATAGGGAAAGGCTTGACAAGCACCTCCCCCATCGTATACTTCATCCTAGCATGATCAGGGAGCCAGGGGGGGATCAAGACCCAGCCGAGGCACACGAGAGTAAGGCAGAGGAGAAACGCGGTGGTGCGTCTCGACAACTCAAGAGCCGCCTCGCCTTTGCATGGCGTTGGTTACGGGCCCCCAACAGCGTCGGTCAACCCATCATCCTGCAACCGCGGACCGTACGGCTGCTGCTGCTGTTGATCGTCGGGAATCTGATTGTGCTGGGGCTCCTGGGCGTCGCACTCTACCAGGTCGCGACGGTGCCTGCCCTTGCTGTGCCATTGCCAGGTCAAGGCGACCTGACCCCCGGGCCCCAGTCCTCTGCGACGCCCGGCCCCACCCCGACACCTTTGGGTAGCGGCGGAGCCATCGCGTTCAGCTTGCGACGCAACGGCAACACCGACATCTACGCACTCAATCAGAGCGACCGCCAGTTGGTGCGCCTGACTCACCACCAGGCCGAGGACCGCTCGCCAGCCTGGGCTCCGGATGGCAACTACCTGGCCTTTGCCTCAAACCGCGCCGGGAACTGGGACATTTATCTTCTCGACCTGGTCAGTGGCTCTTTGATCCGCCTGACACACCACAGGGAGTTCGACGCCAACCCCAGCTGGTCACCAGACGGGCAATGGATTGCGTTTGAGACCTATCGCGACGGAAATCTCGAAATCTATCTTATGAGTACCACGGGCGAGCAACTCCGCCAGATCACCACGGATCCCGCGCCTGACTATGCGCCGGCTTGGGCGCAGGACGGCCAGGCGATAGCCTTCACGTCACTTCGAGCTGGGAGCAAGGACATCTACCTGCGCCTGCTGAGCGGTCCTTATGATCTCGTGAATCTGACCCAGAGCGCGGATCTCGACGAGGGCTCCCCTGCGTGGTCGGTGGACGGCGGGCGGATAGCGTACGTCAGCGGACCCAAAGGCCACACGTCCGTGCAGGTGACGTCATTCGACTGGGACGCGCTCACGACCGACCGCACGCAGACCGAGTTCTTCGGTACAGGGCGTGCGCCAGCGTGGGCACCCGACGGGGAGAGTCTCGCCTACGTCTACGAGCGAAGCGGGCGCAGCCATCTCGTGGCGGCCAGCATGACCGGGTGGGCACTGTTTCACGAGGTATTCAGCCTGGAGGGTTTACTAGACGACCTCGCTTGGACGGAGACACCCCTATCGCCGCGCGTCGTTGCGCGCACGCAGGAGGCCGCGCCTGGCACTGAAATACCCTTCTACGCCGAGGTCGTCCAAGCAACGCCAGTGGAAGGTGCCCCCTACGAGCTGGTTCCGCTCCCAGGTGTCAGGACGGAGGACGGCGAACCCCTCCTCTCGGACCGAGTCAACGACAGCTTCAACGCCCTGCGGCGTGACGTTGCCGCCGAGATCGGATGGGACTACCTGGCCAAGCTGGAGAGCTCCTGGATCGCCCTCCCCTATGAACCACCTAATGGTCAGTCGCGCAAGAGCTGGCATCTCTGTGGCCGAGCGTTCGCGCTGGATCAGGGAGCGTATGGATTCGAAGAACCGAATGTCGAAGTGGTGCGTGAGGATATTGGTGCCGCTACCTACTGGCGAGTCTTTGTTCGGGCTTCCGACGAGGGGCAGCACGGCGGCGAACCGCTAAGAGACATTCCTTGGGACCTCTTGGCCCGCGAAGCCGGAGGACAGCCCGCAGTGAACGGTGGTGCGTTGAGGGAGCGCGTCCCACCCGGGTACTACGTCGACTTCACCGTTCGAGCCGCAGACTACGGCTGGGAACGTGTGCCTGCCCTGTGGCGCTGGCGTCAGTTCTGGCCAGACGTCCTATGGTGGGAATACCGGAAACCCGGGAGCCTCACCTGGTGGGACTGCATGCTTGA
>JASFVG010000019.1:0-22394 GCA_050049955.1 Anaerolineae bacterium
TCCGCGAGGTAGACGCACTTCTGCGTCGCCTCTTCGTTCGCCACCAGTCCGGATGTCACATTGATGTAGCACGTGGCAAAGGGACGGTCCCTGAAGGGTTTCGCTCCGCCGGCCACGATCTCGCACATCTCCACCATGGTCACGCAGCCCTCGAAGTCGGGGGTGACAAACACGATGGGCTTGGAGGTGTTGTTCAGCATCACCTCCATCTGGTACCGGTCGTACGCCTGCTGATCCACGTCAGAAGGCAGGAAAGCAGACATGACGAAGTCGATCCCGGGCAGCCCGTTCATCAGCGTCGCCGCCTGTCGCACATCGTCTAGCACAGCCTTCCGCCGATTCCCCGTCTGATGATCGAGCACGTACAGGCAGTCGGAGCCGCCTCCGAAGTAGGTGTCGTAGCCCCATGCCCTGATCGCTGCATGGCCTTCCCGGTCGCAAAGCGTGATACGGGAGGGCGTGACGCTGAGGGCTTGCTCCACCGCGTGAGGCGGGATACGGACCCTCAGCCCGTCCACAGCTGCCCCGCCATCGGCGAGGATTGAGCGCGCCTGCTCGTCGTGAACCTCGATACCGACGCGCTCCAGGATTTCCAGACTCGTCATGTGGACCTGCTCGCACGTCCGCGGGCCCATTCGCGAGTAGGGTCCAACTGCCTGGCGCACACCGAATGATCTAGGCATACTCTCTTCCTGCCTGTGCAAGCAAGCTCTCAGGTTGCTACAGCGAGCGCCTCAACAGGTCGTCCATATAGGCCAAGTGCCGCGCAGCGGCCTCACCTGCACCAACGGCATCCCCTTCCTGGATGGAAGCAAGGATAGCCTTCTGGAGGCGAATCAAGTCCTCCCTGTCGCCCAATGTGTCACCATGGATGCGCGACGCCAATGGGCCCTTCTCAAATGGGATCGTTAACGACAGCAAACATCAGAAGATCGAACGTATTATACCGCCTGGTCGGACGCGGGCAATACAGACGGAAGCTGCCCGCTCGGCGCTCTGTGCGGCGGGTGGGTTTCACGGTCCGGGGCTACCGTCACGTCTCGCAAGTCATGGGCCCGCGGAGGATATCCCACGAACACGGGCACGTCTGCAGCGGGGTATCAGCACTGGCGGCACCCGAAGCGCTCCACGCCCCAAGGACGCTCGGCAACACGTCCACGGCGAACCCGACCAGGCCGCCGGTTGCGCCGCCATTTGACAAGGACATGTGTCGTGATATGATCGCCCCGCCGTGGCCGAGGTGAGCTCAGCCTCTTCCTCCGGCTGATAGGACGATTGCATTGCGATCACTGCCGTCGATCGAGAAGATACTACCGGAGGCATTCCGTGCATGGCGGCTCGAGGCTGACCGAGCGCCAGCCCCACTCCACGGGATAGGAGGGATCGGGAATGGAAGCACGCATGCGGGCCCTTGTGAAGAAGCACCCGGAGCCGGGTCTGTGGCTCGAGGAAGTGCCAATTCCTCAGCCAGGCATCAACGACGTTCTGATCAAGATACACAAGACGGCCATCTGTGGCACTGACGTCCACATTTGGAACTGGGACGCGTGGGCGCAGCGGACCATTCCGGTGCCCATGGTCGTCGGGCACGAGTTCGTCGGAACGGTGGCCGCGATGGGCAGCAACGTCCACGATCTTGAGGTGGGAGACATCGTGTCCGGGGAGGGACACATCGTGTGCGGAAGATGCCGCAACTGCCTTGCGGGTCGCCGTCACCTCTGCAATGACACGAAGGGCGTCGGGGTGAATCGCCCCGGCGCCTTTGCCGAGTATCTGTGCATTCCCGTCACGAACGTGTGGCACGCGGATCCCGCGATTCCGATGGATATCCTGAGCATCTTCGATCCCTTCGGTAACGCCACGCATACCGCCCTGGCCTTCAGGGTCCTGGGGGAGGATGTGCTAATCACCGGGGCTGGCCCCATCGGTATCATGGCCACGGCAATCGTCCGGCACGCTGGTGCGCGGTACGTGGTCACCACCGATCTGAATCCCTACCGGCTCGAATTGGCAAAGAGAATGGGAGCCACGGTCGCTCTGGACATCCGAGAGAGAAGCATTGCTGACGTTCAGAGCGACCTGGGCATGAAAGAGGGATTCGACGTGGGTCTCGAGATGTCAGGAAGCGGCGAGGCGTTCCGCGACATGCTCAAGAACATGTGCCACGGGGCAAAGATCGCTATGCTGGGGATTCCGCCGAACGAACTGGCCATCGACTGGGACACGGTGATCTTCAACATGCTCACCATCAAGGGCATCTATGGGCGCGAAATGTACGAGACCTGGTACCTCATGCAGTCCATGCTCCACAGCGGCCTCGACATCAGTCCTGTCATCACGCACCGGCTGCACTGCACGGAGTTCGAGGAGGGGTTCGCGGTGATGCGATCGGGGCAGTCCGGCAAGGTCATCCTGAACTGGGTGGACTGATCCGAACCGGATGTCACAAGCAGAAAGCACCGCCTGGCCGTGGCCAGGCGGTGCTTTGGTCATGTTGAGGGCGGTGTACGCGGGCTACTCTTCCTCGCTGGGCTGCTCTAGAACCTGGTCCACGAGACCGTACTCAACGGCCTCCTCTGCCGTCATGAAGCGGTCGCGCTCGAAATCCGCGCTGATCTGATCCACGGGCTGACCCGTGTGATCCGCCAGCAGTCTGTGCAACAGGTCCTCAACCCGCTTCAGCTCCTTGTACTGGATCTCAACGTCAGGCGCGTATCCCTGGGCGCTGCCGCCCGCAGGATGCATATGGACGGTAGCGTGGGGCAGCGCGTATCGGTGCCCCGCATCCCCTGAGGCCAACAGCACCGTCCCCATGCTCGCCGTCACGCCCACGGCGTACGTGTGCACGGGGGCCTGAACGTGCCGCATCGTGTCGTAGATGGCCAGCCCATGGTAGATGACGCCGCCCGGGCAGTTGATGTAAAGGGAGATCGGCTGTTCAGGATCCTCGCTCTGGAGATACAGCAGCTGAGCCACTACCAGGTTGGCCACCTGATCGTTGATCGGCGTGCCGATGAAAATGATGCGGTCCCGCAGCAACCGCGAATAGATGTCGTAGGCACGCTCTCCGCGCCCGGTCGATTCCACGACCATAGGTACTAGGGGCATCGTCTATCCTCCTTCCGAACGTCTACTCGGCGCTGTCTTCTCGCTCTTCGGGCGTATGGGGCTCATCGACGTCCTCAGAGGGCCCCTGGGCCTCGCCCCTGGCGATGGCTACCAGCCTTTCCACAGCTCGGCTGGCTAGAAGACGCGTCCTGAGTTCGCTCCTCGCCGCGGGCGTGTCAAGGCCAGCGCGCACCTCGTCTGCTCTCTCTCCGTAGGCCTCGCTGGATTCGGCGATCTGCCTGTCAAGCTCCTCGTCACTGACGGCTAAGCCCTCTTGCTCAACAACCTCCCACAGCACCAACGAACGCTTGGTGGACTGCTCTACGCCAGGCCGGAGCTCCTCCCGAAGCTGATCCATCGTCTTGCCCTGGATGCGCAAGTAATCCGCTAGCATCATATGCTCGTTTCGTTCGATCTGCCGCTCGTAGGCCTTCACCGCATCGTCGATGCCCTCGTCCAGCATCGCGGAAGGCCACGAGACCTCCGCCTGATCGATCACGTCCTGCAAGACCTGGTCCGCATACTCGCTCTCCGCGTTCGCCTGCTCTCGTTCCCAGATTCGCCCTCGGATGTCGTTGGTCAGCTCCTCCAACGTGTCGTAGTTGCCGACGGTTCGTGCCAGGTCATCGTCCAGTTCCGGCACGATGCGCTCATGCACGCTCTTTGCCAGTGCGGTGAACTCAGCGTCCCCTGCCTGTGCCGCCTCCAACCGAGCATCATCTGGCAGGGGCAGCGTGAATACCCGCTCCTCGTCCTTTTCAATCCCGATCAGCGCGTCGATGAAGCCCGGAATGGGTTCATCCGCGTCGGGGTCGAGGAAGACGCTCGCCTCTTCCTCGTCGACGATCGGGGAGCCGTCTGCCGCCCGACCGGCAAGCCGCCCGCCAACCACGTCGCCTAGCGCTGCTGGACGATCAACAGGAGCGAGAATAGCGTTCTGCTCGCGGATCGCCTCCAGGGCACCAGCCACGGCCTCGTCCGTCACCTGGGCGTCTTCAAAGGGCCGTCGGTACGCGGAGTAGTCGCCAAGGTCAACCTCAGGCGCAAGGGGGACCGAGAAGGTTAGTACAAGCGGTTCGAACTGGGTCTCCACGAGGGTCCCAGGACCGTATGGAACGATCTCCGCCTGCTCCATGGCCTCACGGTAGACGTCCTCCGCCAGGATCGCCACCAACTCCTCGCGCACCACGCGCTCGCCAAGGCGCTGCACGATGACGTCGTACGGAGCCCTTCCCTTCCTGAAACCAGGTATGTTGATTTCCCTGGAGACCTGGCGCGCCGCCCTTTGGCGGGCCCGGTTGACGCGTTCCTCCTCCACTTCGATGGTGAGGGACACCTCTCGCTCACCTGTGGGTTCGCTGCTTATCTTCAACTGACCTTGCCTCCTGTCGATCCGCTATCTCCGCCCTACAAACCGCTAGGCGCGTCTGCAACGCGCCTAGTCAGGTGGCGAGACAGTGGGGAAGGCGGGAGTCGAACCCGCACGGGTTACCCCACGTGATCCTAAGTCACGCTCGTCTGCCTATTCCGACACTTCCCCGCGCCGCAACGGATTATAACGCTTGGCGCCCAATCTTGCAAGGTCAATGTGCCTGACATAGGCTCGCCCGGATGCCCCGCACACCCAGCCAGGATCCGCTCACGTCGCTCCGACACGGCAGAGCAGCGCAGCGCATCCCGCCTCACCGACCTCCGCCATGCGGGTCACACTGTGCCAGGTGACCCGCCGCACGGTCACGCCCTTGGGACTCGACACCTCCGTTCCAGCGATTGAAGCGCCCTAGCTTCCAGGCTTAGCCAATTCCTTGACAACCCTTATACAACCGGGTATGATTCAGGCGTATTCGTGAGGGAGTCGAGGCGAGGATACATGCCATGGCTAGAGACAGCTTCACAGATGCGGTCTACAATCTGAAGGCAGTGGTCGCGCAGACTGGCGTGACCGCACACGCGCTGCGCGCCTGGGAGCGCCGCTACGGGCTTCCCCAGCCCGGACGGACGGAAGCGGGGCATCGCGTGTACTCACGACGCGACATCGACATGATTCTGTGGTTGGTCGCTCGCCAGGAGGAGGGACTGAGAATCGGACACGCGGTCAGCCTCTGGCGTAGCCTCGAGGAAGACGGGCTCGACCCCCTGGCTGCCATGCACATCACTGAACACGAGACTAAGGAGCCACAGGGAGACAGGATCGTGGACTTCCAGAGGGAATGGGTGTCGGCCTGCCTGTCCTTCGATGAACGTTCGGCGGACGAGCTGGTCACCCGGGCCTTGGCTACCTATCCACTCCAGACGGTGGTGTCGCAGGTCGTTCGTGAAGGAATTGCGCAGATCGGTCAGGGATGGTACGAAGGGCAGGTCACGCCCCAGCAGGAGCATTTCGCATCTTCCCTGGCGATCCGTCGTGTAGAGTCCATGGTGTGGTCTACGCCGGCGCCTACGCGTCGGGGCCGGGTCCTGATCGCCTCGCCCCCGCACGAGATCCATACGCTAGGACCGATGATGCTCGAGTTGTTCCTCCGTAGGGCGGGTTGGGAAGCCACCCACTTGGGAGCGGACGTTCCGCTGGACGGGCTCGCCTCGACCATCTCTGCCACGAGACCTAGGCTGGTGATCCTGGGAGCGCAGACGATTCGCACCGCGGCGGAGTTGCTCCACGTCGCCACCGCAATCCGGTCTGAGGATGGCTTAGTGGGGTTCGGAGGTGGCATTTTCAATCGGGTGCCCAGGCTGAGGAAGCGCATTCCGGGGCACTTTCTGGGTACAACGCTCGAGGATGCTGCGGTGGAGGTAGAGACCATCATGGTGTCAACTCCCCAGGTTGCGCAGGTGGAGGAAGTTGGTGGGGTCTATCGTGACGCCTTGTCGTGTTGTTCAGATCAGCTGCTGCGCCTCCAAACCAGCGTCTGGACGGACCTGCAGCCGGGAGAGGCCGATCGGAGCGTCCTGCGCGATCTCAATGCCGAGTTCGTGCAGGTCGTCGTCGCCGCCCTGAAGCTAGGTGACACAACCCTGGCAGGAGAGTATCTCGACTGGGTTGAGGGTAGAGGCGACCACCAGCGAGTGAGGAGAGATCTCCTCCGCCGGTACCTCGATGCCTACCGCCAGGCAGTGGAAACCCATATGGGTGCGAACGGCACGCTCATCGTAGAATGGCTGGACGGGTGGATGGGGAGAGAGCACGACGCGCTGGCAGGGAAAGAATCGGCGTAGTCCTTGGTGCCAGGAGCGTCGGATTGGGTATGGTCGGGCATTCTCGGGCAGAGATGATCTGCAGGGCAGTGGGAGACTAGGGATGCAGAAACGTCGGTTGTCGCTCATCGTTGGCTTCGTCTTCATTGAGCTTCTGGGCTACAGTCTCTTCCTTCCGCTGCTGCCGTACTACGCCGGCAGCTTGGGCGCGGGACCCGCGGCGATTGGGCTGCTCATCGCCTCGAATGCGGTGGCACAGTTCCTGGCAGCACCGTTTATCGGGCGAGTCTCCGACACGCGAGGGCGACGCCCTACCCTGCTTTTCAGTATTGCGGGAACGATTGTAGGTTTCGCGCTATTGGGACTAATAGAGCCCTTGGGAAGGGGACTTGCGGCTCTCGCCCCGGGCTGGTTCTCGCCAAAGAGCGCCGCGCTGGCACTCCTGTACTTCAGCCGCATCCTGGACGGCCTAGCCGGCGGCAACGTTAGTCTGGCACGAGCCTACATCACTGACATCACCGACGAGAAGAACAGGGCCAGGGGATTGGGCTTGATCGGTGCTGCATTCGGCACCGGGTTCATCATCGGCCCGGCCCTCGGCGGTACGATGAGCAACTGGCCGCTTGTCACGGGGGCGTTCGAGGCAGCAGGGCTGTCCCGCTACTCGGTTCCTGCGCTTGCCGCGCTCCTGCTGGCGGTGTTGAACTTGGTCGGCGTGGCGCTATGGCTTCCAGAGTCACTCACCCCAGAGCGGCGTGCTGCATTGACCGGGAGGAAGCGCTCAATCCTACCGATACCTGCCCTGGGCGAAGCGCTGAAGCAACCACGCGTTGCGCCGCTCTTGCAGATCCGGTTCCTCTACCTCCTAGCGTTTGCCATGTTCACGACCAACTTCGCGCTCTATACCCAGTATCGCTTCGGGCTCACCGATAAGATGACGGGCTTCATCCTGACCTACGTGGGCGTTCTGGTGGTCTTGGTGCAAGGCGTGGTGGTTGGATGGCTAGCGGATCGCTATCCGGAGAAGAAGATCATCGTCGCAGCGGTGGCCGTGCTTGCCTTGGGGCTACTGGGCTGGGCCGTCGTTCCCAACGTGCCGCTGATGCTGGCCGTTCTGTTGTTCCTACCCCTGTCAGGTGGTACGCTGAATACTGTCACCAATAGCGCCCTGACCAAGGCGGTCCGGCAGGAGGACATCGGGGGGACGCTGGGTCTTTCTGCCGCGCTCGACAGTGTGACCCGGATCGTCGCGCCAATCGCTGGGGGATTCTTGATTGGGCAGGTCGGGCCTTGGGCGGTGGGAGCCGTGGGTGCGCTGATCATGGGCTGGGTCGTCTTCTACGCGTGGCGTTGCCTGGTAGCCAACGCCACCGTGTGTTGGGACGAGCCCTCAGAGGACCAGGTAGCTCCAGAGGCTGTGGCCTGAAGCAGTCAGCGTGCCGCCGGCGATTTGAGAGGCTAGCCGTGACACTCGCGTCCAGCATCGACCCCGAGGCGCTAGTCACGCCGAGGGCCTACACGCTGATCCGCTCCGATGCTACGGGTGGTCCCTTCTCTGCCATCGGTCCGGTTCAGGCACACGGGCAGGGCTCCGGCTCCGCGCCCGGCTCATGTGCGACGTGGACGAGATCAATGCATCACAGCCGCGGCTTCCCCCCGGCCATTCGCTGGGTGGCCATCGAAGGCGGCAACCACGCTCAGTTCGGCTGGCACGGGACCCAGGCCGGTGGCAATGCGGCGACCGTCAGCCAAGAGTCGCAGCAGAGGATCAGTGTTGCTGAGACGGTTCGACTCCTCACATCTTTGACCGCTGAACAGGAGTAGCCCTGTGCCACGGAGACCTTTGAAGAAGCCCGGGGTGGTGCGTTTCGCAGTCTTGGTCGGCCTGGCCCTGATCGTCCTTCTCGTCGGCCCCTTTCTTGTGCCGATCCGGCCGTTGGAGAACGTCGTGCCAGCTGATCAACTGGCTGATTCCGACAGCCGGTTCGTTGAGGTGATGGGGGTTCGGGTGCACCACAAGACCACTGGCGACGGTGAGCCGACGCTTCTGCTCCTTCACGGCTTTGGGGCTAGCGTCTTCTCCTGGCGCGATGTGATGGAGCCGTTGGGGCAACAAGGAACCGTCGTCGCCTTCGATCGTCCCGCGTTTGGGCTTACAGAGCGTCCTTTGACCTGGAAGGAAGGGACCAACCCGTACTCGCCCGAAGCGCAGGTCGAGCTGGTGGTAGGGCTCATGGACGCGTTGGCGGTCGATACGGCCGTTCTTGTCGGCCACTCTGCCGGGGGAACGGTGGCCGCGCATTCCGCGCTTGCGCATCCAACGCGGTTCGACGCCTTGGTCCTGGTCGACGCGGCAATCTACGCCGGGGGAGGCGCCCCAGCCTGCATCCGACCGGTTCTGCAGACACCCCAGGTCGATCGACTAGGCCCGCTGCTGGCCCGTCAGATCGAGGTGCGCGGTGATGCCTTTCTAGAAGCCGCGTGGCACGATCCAAGCAGGGTAGGGCCCACAGTGCGGTCTGGCTACCGCAAACCGCTACAGGTGGAGAACTGGGATCACGCCCTTTGGGAGTTGACCAAGGCCTCTAGGGAGCCGGATCTGCCGGACCGCATCGGTCATATCAAGCAGCCAACGCTGGTCATCAGCGGCGATGATGATCGGATTGTGCCGCTCAGTTCAAGCGCTCGCCTGGCGGAAGCTGCCGAATGCAGAGCTGGTCGTGATCCCAGACTGCGGTCATCTGCCGCACGAGGAGTGTCCTGGGCCGTTTCTGGCTGCCGTTGAGGCCTTCCTGGGACAGCTAGCCGGGCAGCAAGGATAGGTCACGCATGACTGACGCCAAGGGGAACGCGAGCGATTTCCTGCGACTGGAGAACCTCTCCAAGAGCTTCCAGGAGGGGCCGCACCGGCGGAGCGTCCTATGCGGTGCTTCCGCCTCATTCCGACGCGGCGAGTCCGTCGCCATCGTCGGCGAGAGTGGCAGTGGCAAGAGTACCCTTCTCAATCTGATCAGCGGCATCGACCACGCCGACGCCGGTTCGATCTGGCTCGACGGAGAGGATCTCGCCGCCCTTGACGAGAGGCGGCGCACCCTCTTCCGGCGGCACAACATCGGGTTCGTGTTTCAGTTCTTCAATCTCCTCCCTACCCTGACAGTCAGGGAGAACGTAGTGCTTCCGCTGGAGCTCACGGGTGTCAATGGTGCGGAGGCCGCCCAGCGAGCTCGGTCCCTGCTCACCGCCGTCGGACTGGGTGATCGTGGAGCAGCCTTTCCTGACAGGCTCTCGGGCGGTGAACAACAGCGGGTGGCGATCGCTCGTGCTCTCATACACAATCCGCGCCTCGTCCTCGCAGACGAACCAACGGGCAACCTTGATGAGGACACTGGCCGTGAAGTGCTAGCCCTGCTTGATCGCCTCACGCGCCAGGTGAACAAGAACCTGATCCTGGTCACTCATAGCCCGGATGCAGCGGCCTACGCTGACCGTATCCTCTACCTGAGGGAAGGGCAGTTGAAGCGTGCCTGAGGCAGCACAATCTTCCGGTCGAGATCTCTTCTCTCCGGCGCTGTGGCGCATTGGCTGGCGCTACTGGACGCGGCACGTATGGCAGAGCCTGCTGCTGGTTCTGGGGATTACCCTAGGCGTGGCGGTCGTTGTTGCGGTGGACCTGGCCAACGTTAGCGCCAATCGGGCCTTCGACCTCAGCGTCGACTCCGTGGTAGGGCGCGCCACACACCACATTGTGGGTGGCCCACAGGGACTCGATGAATCGATCTACGTAGCTCTGCGGCGGGCCGGTGCGGTGCGGGACGCGGCCCCGGTCGTCGCTGCATTTGCCTCATCTCCCCAACTGGATGAGCGCCCTCTGCAGCTCCTAGGTGTGGATCCGTTCGCGGAGCAGCCGTTCCGGGACTATCTCTGGCCAGGAGAACGGACATCGCTGCCTGAGCTGACCGCCCTGCTCACGGAGCCTGGTGCTATTCTACTCAGTGCCGAGACCGCGGAACGCTATTCGCTCCAGCCGGGTTCGAGCCTGGAACTAGATGTGGCGGGACGGGAGCGCACCGTCTCCGTCGTCGGCGTTCTTCAGGCAAGCGATAGCCTGAGCCGGCGTGCCCTGGAAGGGATGCTCTTAACCGACATCGCGACGGCACAGGAACTGACTGATCGCGTGGGCAGGCTTGACCGCATCGACTTGATCTTGGAGGACCTTGAAGCGCAGCCGGCACTCATTGAGCCGCTCCTCCCCGAGGGCGTCCGGGTCCAGCCCGTGGAAGCGCGCACCGGGTCCGCGAAGCAGATGACCGCTGCCTTTCGGCTCAACCTCTCTGCCCTGAGCCTGCTGGCCCTGGTCGTGGGTATGTTCCTGATCTACAACACCATGACCTTCTCGGTCGTCCAGAGGCGCTCCCTCTTCGGAATCCTGCGCTGTCTGGGCGTGACGGGCCGTGAGGTCTTCGCGCTGGTGCTCGGCGAGGCTCTCCTGGTCGGTCTTGTGGGCGCGACGCTCGGTCTGGCCCTGGGGGTGGTGATGGGCCAGTCGGCGGTGGGGATGGTCACCCAGACGATCAATGACCTCTACTTCGTTCTCACCGTGCGTGGCGCTGAGGTCCCGCCGATCAGTCTGGCCAAAGGCGCCATCATGGGCGTCGTCGCTACGCTGGCGGCCAGCGCTCCTCCGGCGCAAGAGGCAGCCACTGTCGCTCCGCGTGCTGCCCTTTCGCGGTCGGGCCTAGAGGCAAAGACGCAGAGAGCAGCCGTCACCGCCGCAGCAGGTGGCCTGCTCTCCATCGTAGCGGGTGCTGGCATCCTCGCTCTTCCAAGCGACAGCCTGATCATCAGCTTCGGCTGCACGTTTCTCATCGTCTTGGGCTTCGCCAGTATGACACCTCTCGTTACCAGAGCGCTTATGGAACGGATGAGCCCGCCTCTGCACCGCGTCCTCGGCACCCTGGGACGCATGGCCCCACGCGACGTGAGCAAATCCCTGAGCCGGACAGCGATCGCTGTGGCGGCGCTAATGGTAGCGATGTCGGTCACCATCGGCATCAGCTTGATGATAGGCAGCTTCCGCCAGACAGTCGTAGTTTGGCTTGGTGACGCGTTGCAGGGCGACATTGTCGTGTCTGGGCCCAGTGTCTCGGGCCTGCAGGACGTCACGACGCTTAACCCTCGGGCCGAGTCCATCGTGCGGCAACATCCCCGCGTCGCGCGTGTAGACTCGCTTCGTTCAGTCACCGCGGATTCGCCGCAAGGTCCCATCCAAGTCGAGGCGGGCAACAGCACCGACTACGGCGAGAAACTCCGGTACCTCGCCTCGACGGCGTCGCCGCGGGCAACTTGGGAAGCCGTGAAGCGATCCGGCGCGGTCATCATCTCCGAACCGTTGGCCAATCGCCTGGATCTGGCCCTGTCCGATGAACTGACCCTGTATACCGCCACGGGCGCGAGAAGCTTCCCCATATCGGGGATCTACTACGACTACGCGTCCACAGAAGGCACAGCCATCATGGCCCTGTCAAGCTATCGGGAGTCCTGGAATGACGAAGCGGTGACCGCCCTGGTCGTGCAGCTGGCACCGGGGGCGAAACCAGACGAGGTGGCACGTGAACTTGAGGCGGACTTAGCGCATGTGCAGCGCCTTTCTGCGCAGCCGAACCAGGCGATCCGAGCCGCGGCCCTGGCCATCTTCGACCGTACTTTTGCCATCACCGCTGCGTTGCAGCTTCTGGCAACCGTCGTCGCCTTCATCGGCGTGCTGAGTGCGCTGCTAGCCCTCCAGTTGGAGAAGCAGCGCGAGTATGGCATTCTTCGAGCCATAGGGCTAACCGTGCGTGAGCTTCGCGCCCTGATTCTCCTCGAGACCGGGCTGATGGGGGCTGTTGCCGGCTTCCTCTCCATGCCCGCGGGCGTGGCATTGGCCTTCATACTTGTGTACATCATCAACAGGCGTTCTTTTGGCTGGACGCTTCAGATGGTGATAGACGTCGTGCCATTCCTGGAGGCCATACTGGTCTCGATCCTGGCGGCGCTGTTGGCTGGGATCTATCCTGCTCTGCGAATGGCCACTACCGTGCCCGCTGACGCCCTGAGATACGAGTAGGGTGGCCGCCAGCAGGAGTGACGCTCTGGATTGCCTAAGCGGGACCCTCACCATATGAGGCCCTCACTTTGTGAGGCCCTCACCTAGTGAGACACTCACTTGGTGAGACACTCACTTAGTGAGACACTGACTCTGTGAGACACTCACCTGGATGAAAGCCTCGCAAGAACGCCGACAGCGTTCCGCGAAAAGACCGAGCCGCAGGCCGTTCGCCAACTTGACGCGAGGGGTTTGATCTGCCATAATGGCTGACAAGCGCCCCCTAGCAACCTAGACGTCGAGCATAGAGTCGCATGAGAGACACTTTCGCGGATCGCAGTCCGCGAGAGGACACATAGCGTATGGACGCAGGGAGGCCAGACATGACCCAGAATCTGTCGGAAATGAGATGCACGCCAGCTCGGCGCCACGATACGCAGTTGACCGAAACTGAGATTGCGGAGATGCTGGATCAACTGCCGGGTTGGGCGCTCATCGAGGAGGAAGGTGAGAAGAAGCTACGACGCAGCTTCAAGTTCACTAACTTCGTCAGTGCCCTAGAGTTTGCCAACCAGGTCGGGGCAATCGCCGAGGACGAGGGACACCACCCGGTTATCACGTTGACCTGGGGCAGAGCAACCGTTGCCTGGTACACGCACATGATCCATGGCCTCCACAAGAACGACTTCATCATGGCGGCCAAGACGGATCGGTTGCGCGCACCAGGTTAACCTCAGAAGACCTATCGGGAGTAAGAATATGGCCGTTGGAATTGTAACGGATAGCACCTGTGACCTGCCCGAGAACCTCGCCAGCGAGCTCGGCATTACGGTCGTTCCTCTCTATATCAACGTCGGCGACGAGAGCTATCTGGATGGCGTGGATCTGTCCCGTCAAGAGTTCTACGAACGCTTGCCCAGCTGGGACCCGCCCCCCCAGACCGCAACACCCAACCCAGGGATGTTTCGGCGTGTCTACGAGCGGCTAGCGGATGAGGGCATCACGGAGATCCTGTCGATTCACATCTCGCTGAGCCTCAGCGCGACCGTGAACTCCGCTCGCCTAGCGGCCAGGGAGATCACTTCGGCCGCTGTGACCGTCTTCGACGGCGGACAGGTAACCTTGGGCACCGGTCTGCTTGTCCTGGCCGCAGCAAGGGCTGCTGCCGCGGGCCATTCCATTGCCGAGATTGTCGAGTCCTTGAAGGAGAAAGTGCTTCGCACTCACGTCTTCGCAGCCCTCGACACGCTGGAGTTCCTCCAGCGGAGCGGCCGCATGCACTGGGCCGTCTCCAGACTCGGCAGCATTCTGCGCATCAAGCCACTCCTCAAGATGCACAACGGTGATCCGCAAATCGAGAAGATCCGCACCAGCTCACGCGCGATCGCGCGGATGATCGAGCTGGTGAAAGACCTCGGGCCCCTCGAGGAATTGGCTCTGATTCACACCCACGCGCCTGAGAAGCTTGAGGCGCTATACGAAAAGACCAGAGACCTCTTCCCGAAGCAAGGTCCGCCGCTGAGCGCGGAAGTGACGCCTGTGATCGGGACGCACGTGGGTCCGGGCGCCGTCGGGTTTGCCCTGGTCGCCGCCGCAGAAACGTGAGAGCCTTATGGCAGCCACGTTTCTGGTCGCCCATCCAGGGTACGCGAATGGTCGGTCTGTCCCTTGGGCTTCCCCTCTATCTGCTCCTGCGCGAGATCAATGGTGAGGCCACGGCCTGAAGACAAGGCTAGCGACCGATTCGGGTTCATCCCCGTCTCCCCGGTCGGGGTGCTCAATGAGGAGACGCCCCGCCGGATTCTGTCGGCCTACGAACCTGCACTAGCAGCGTTAGGGGGCGTGAGATGGTCCCAGGAGCGATTCGTCTCTCCGGCGCCGCTCTTCTACTTCCTCCTCTCGGGTGGGACAGAGAAGGAAGTCCTCAGGCTTCAGCACTATCGCCATCAATCCACCCCGGGAGAGCCGGCGTTGCTGCTGGCGCATCCGGGCAACAACTCGCTCCCGGCTGCGCTCGAGGTTCTCGCGCGGCTCCAACAGGACGAGAAGCCGGGAAGAGTCTTCCTTCTCAGGTCCCCTGAGGATGAAGAGGGGTGCCGACAGATAGCGCAGGCAGTGCACGACCTGGAGGTCGGGCGTGCCTTGCAGCACGCCCGCTTGGGGTGCATAGGAGAGCCGTCTGACTGGCTTGTGGCCAGCAGCCCCAATCCGGCGGTTGTCAAGGACGTTTGGGGGCCAGAGGTGGTGGCGATAGGACTGGGGGAGCTGACGCAGGCGGTTGAAAGGGTTTCAGCAGACGCCGTCCCCGGCCTGGCTGAGGCACTGGCGGAGCGGGCTGTCTCCAGGACAACACCATCGGCAGCAGCCGTTGAGAAGGCAATCCGTGTCTATGTTGCCGTCAAGCGCATCGCCCGGGCGCAGCGCCTCGACGCTCTCACCGTGCGCTGCTTCGATGTAGTGCGCGATCTGCAGACCACGGCATGCTTTGCCCTTGCACAGCTCAATGATGAGGGGATCGTCGCGGGCTGCGAGGGCGATCTGGTAAGCACACTGGGAATGCTGTGGGCGCGGGACCTGCTAGGGGTGACACCGTGGATGGCCAACCCTGCCCAGGTGGACGAGGTGCACAACACGCTCTGGCTGGCGCACTGTACCGTACCGCGCACGATCGTCGAAGACTACCGACTCCGCTCCCATTTCGAATCGGGTCTGGGTGTGGGGATTCAGGGAACTCTGCCCCGTGGGCCGGTCACGCTTCTCCGCATAGGCGGACGGAAGCTCAACAGGATCTGGCTGGCAGAGGGTAGGATCCTGAAGGCCGGTCAGGCGGACAACCTCTGCCGCACGCAGGCGCAGATCCAGCTTACCGCATGGAGTGATGTGGGGGAACTGTTGCGGGCGCCGCTGGGCAACCATCTGGTAATGGTGTCCGGGCATCACGCAGCGCGGCTTGGCGATTGGCATCAAACGATGATGATCGCCGTCGCCTGAGGCCAGTCCAGCACGGAGGAGACCAGGTATGAGGATTGTCATTACTGGCGGCACCGGTCTGATCGGGCGGCACTTGAGCGCTAGCCTGGTTGCTGATGGGCATGAGGTGATGGTGCTGAGCCGTGCTCCCAGTCGAGCCCCAAAGGTACCGAAGGGTGTCAATGTCGTGGGCTGGGACGCGCGCACAGCCGAGGGATGGGGTGAGTTGGCGGATGGCGCTGACGCCATCGTCAACCTGGCCGGGGCAACCCTTAGTCGACGCTGGACACCACGGTACAAACAGGTGATTCGAGACAGCCGGCTGAACGCGGGACGCGCAGTGGTGGAGGCGGTCAGGTCGGCGAATCACAGGCCCGAAGTGGTCGTGCAGGCTGCAGGCGTGAGCCTATACGGTCCTCACGGAGACGAGCCCGTGACGGAGGACGAGCGGGCAGCTGAGACCTTCCTCGGCCGAACCGCAGTGGCTTGGGAGGGGTCTACGACAGAGGCGGAGTCCCTCGGGGTGCGACGAACCATCATCCGCAGTGCCCCGGTGCTCAGCTCGGAGGGCGGTGTCTTCCCATTGATGGCATTGCCGTTTCGCTTGTTCGTCGGAGGACCGCTGGGCAGCGGCGAACAGTGGTTGCCTTGGATCCACATTGAGGACGAGATCCGCGCCATCCGGTTTCTCATCGAAAACAGGGCGGCTTCCGGTCCGTTCAACCTGGTCGCACCGGAAACCGTGACGTATGCCGATTTCAGTGCTGTCCTCGGACGGGTGATGCACCGCCCGGCCTTCTTCCGGGTGCCGGCCGTCGCACTGCGGCTCGTGCTGGGAGAGATGAGCACGATTGTTCTTGATGGTCAGCGCGCCGTTCCCAGCAAACTCGAGGCCCTTGGTTTCGAGTATCAATACCCAGCACTCGAAACGGCGCTGCGAGACCTACTCACGTAGAATGCGGAGGCTACGATGAACTGGAGGACCGTTCTGTCCGAAGAGGATCTTCCACCTGGGGCGAAGCGTGTCGTGAAGGTTGGTGGCACGGAGGTCTTGCTCGTGAACCACGCAGGGAGAATCCATGCCGTCTCCAGCCGCTGTCCCCATCTGGAAGCCGAGCTCGTCAATGGCGAGGTCACCGAGGACGGCGGCATCGTCTGCCCCCGTCACCGCAGCGTCTTCGACTTGACGACAGGTTCGGTGCGCGAGTGGGCGCCGTGGCCCCCACTCGTAGGACGCGCCCTGGGTGCACTCTCATCGGAGGAGGTTCTGCCCGTCTACCCGACCAAAGTCGAGAACGGGAGCATCTTGGTCGCCGTTGGGGAATCAGAGTGACGCAGCCTGCACCGCCCGCCCCGGATCCGACGGCGCATCTCCCGTACGTCACGGCCGATCTCCCCGGCGTGGGCGGGGAGATCAAGGTCGAGCCCGCGCACTTCGTCGTCGAGGAGATAGCGCTATACGAAGCCTCTGGCGAGGGACCGCACGTCTACGTCCAGCTGACGCGAGAGGGGTTGACCACAAGAACGCTTCAACAGCGGTTGGCACAGATCTTTGGTTTGCGAGATGTCGATGTCGGCAGTGCCGGACGGAAAGACAGGCAAGCTCGTACCACGCAGACGTTCTCGTTGAGCCTGCCCAACGTAGATGAGCAGACAGTCGCAAGCCGTATTGAGGCCAGCCTACCGGTTGAAGTCGACTGGGTGCGCCGGCATCGTAACAAGCTTCGGGCCGGACACCTGCTGGGAAACCGCTTCGAGATCGTCGTGCTCAGACCGCTGCCTGAGTCGTTGGCGATGGCCCGGCGCATCATTCAGGCACTGGCGGAACGGGGTCTGCCCAACTTCTACGGCCCTCAGAGATTCGGTAGGTATGGCGACAACGCGGAGCGCGGCCGGGAGATCCTCGTAACGGGCAAGGGACCGCGCAAACGCTGGTTGAGGCAATTGCTCGCGCAAGCCTATCAGTCTGAGCTGTTCAACAAGTGGCTCGTCCAGCGTATGGCGCGCGGCTGGTTCGAACGCATACTCGCCGGCGACGTGGCCAAGAAGCTCGACACGGGGGGCCTGTTCGAGGTCGAGGACGCTGAAATCGAGTGGCAGCGTTTCAAGGGCAACGAAATCACCTATACGGGACCGATCTATGGCTCACGCATGTGGTGGGCCGGCGGGGCTCCAGGGAGCCTGGAGCGCTCTGTGCTGGAGCAGGCCGGTGTGACGGAGGAGATGCTCGACAGGACGCATCTAGCCGGCAGCCGCCGCCGGGCGCGTCTGCTCCTGAACGATCTCCGCATCGAGCCACACCCACACGGGCTCCTCTTCACCTTCAGTCTGCCCAAAGGCGCTTACGCCACCACGTTACTGCGGGAGGTGATGAAACAGTGACACCACCAGAAGGGCTTCTCTATGGCCAAAGGGTGAGACTCACGGCACTCAACAAGGACGATGTCCCGATTATCGCCGGCTGGTACGTTGACTCGGCTATGCTGCGCCTATTCGACGCTGTGGCGGCTCGCCCGCAATCGGAGGCAGAGATCGCCCGCAAGCTGGAGGCGTGGGAGCGAGACGAGAATGGGTTCTACTTCGCGATCCGATCGGTCGACGACGCGAAGGAAGATCTCGTGGGCATCATCGAACTTGACGGCGTCCTCTGGCCGCACGGCGTGTGCGGAATCAGCATAGCCATTGGGGATTCCGGCGACTGGGGTCAGGGATATGGCTACGAGGCAGCCAGACTCGCATTGGCCTTCGCCTTCCATGAGCTCAACCTCCACCGCGTGACCGCGACAGTCTTCAGCTACAACGAGCGCTCCCGCGCCCTGTTTGAGAAGCTCGGTTTCCAGCACGAGGGCACATTCCGCGAGTTTCTGGAGCGAGACGGCGAGCGACACGATATGCTCCTCTACGGCCTGCTGCGCCCAGAGTGGGAAGTCACGCGGCAGCAAGGATGATGCATCTGCTACTGCGCGGGGTGATCATCGGCTTTTCCATCGCTGCGCCCGTTGGGCCGATTGGCGTGCTCTGCGTCCGACGCACGCTGGCGGATGGGCGAGGCGCAGGCTTCGTGTCGGGCCTGGGCGCGGCCACGGCCGACGCGATCTACGGCTGCGTCGCCGGGTTCGGACTGGCGACGATCTCAGGTCTGCTGGTGAATCAGCTGAGGTGGATACGCCTAGTTGGGGGCCTGTTCCTTTGCTTCCTGGGCGTGCGGGCCTTCCTGGCCGAGCCTGCCGATCAGGCCCAGGCATCCCACGGGAGAACGCTCGCTGGTGCATACGGCACGACCTTCTTGCTCACGCTGACCAACCCGATGACGATCCTCTCGTTCACCGCGGTCTTCGCCGGGTTGGGCATCGCTGAGACGGCTCAGGACTACGGAGCGGCGACATTGCTGGTGCTGGGCGTGTTCACCGGATCCGTTCTCTGGTGGTTTGTACTGACCGGGCTCGCCAGCCTGTTGCGCGAACGGTTCGACACCCGTGCAATGCGATGGGTCAACAGGATCTCAGGTGTGGTCGTTTCCGCATTCGGTGTGGTCGCTCTGGTGAGTCTGCTGTGGCCCGTCTGACGCGAATCATTGTCGCCGTGCTAATCGTCGGGCTCCTGGGCACGGCGGTCTGGTTGGGCTGGCGGGCCATCGCGGGAAGGGACGTGCCTCCTGTGCGATCGCAGATCGTCGCGCCGGCGGGCGACGCAACGGGGTTCTCCCGCGCCCGGCCGGGACGCACCTTCAGTTTCCCTTCAGACCACGGCCCCCACCCCGATTTCCAGACTGAATGGTGGTACTACACGGGCAATCTGGCCACCGAGGGCGGACGCCGATTCGGCTACCAGTTGACATTCTTTCGGCGCGCCCTGAAGCCACCGACGGAGCGCGAAGAGCGCTCGTCGGCCTGGGCCGCAGAACAGGTCTACATGGCCCACTTCGCCGTCACCGACGTCGAGGGAAAGCGACACGAGCCGTTCGAGCGATTCTCCCGCGGCGCCGCGGGTCTCGCTGGGGCGGAGTCACCGCCCTACACGGTATGGCTGGAGGACTGGCGGGTCGAGCAGGTGCGTGACGATCCTCAGGCGGTCCGCATGCTCGCTGCCCAGGACGAGGTTGCCATCGAGCTGCATCTGGTCGACCGAAAGGGCCCGATCTTGCAGGGAGACGGAGGCTACAGTCAGAAGGGCCCTGATCCGGGCAATGCGTCCTACTACTACAGTCAGACACGTCTGGAGACCAAGGGGACGGTGCGTCTTGGGGATGAACTCCACTACGTGCGAGGCTGGAGCTGGATGGACCACGAGTTCAGCACTAGTGCACTGGCTCCCGAACAGGCGGGATGGGACTGGTTCGCCCTCCAGCTTGACGACGGCTACGACCTGATGGTCTTCCAGATCCGTCGAAGCGATGGAACGGTCGACCCCTTTGCAAGCGGCTCGTTGATCGGCCCGGAGGGCGAGAAGCAAAGTCTCTCTCTGGAGGACTTCGAGATAGGTATCAGATCAACTTGGCAAAGTCCTCACACAGGCGCAGCCTACCCGTCGCGCTGGAGGGTGACGGTTCTGGACGCAGCGTTGGATATCGAGATAGAGCCCTATCTACCTGATCAAGAGCTGGACGTGTCCTATGCCTATTGGGAGGGCGCTGTGGAGTTCCAGGGCCAGCGCGCCGGGCAGGCCGTTTCGGGTGAGGGTTATGTCGAGTTGACGGGCTACTCCGACTCCATGCAGGAGCAGTTCTAGCTGAGCCGAAGGAGAAAGATCTGTAGATCGGCACACAGGCCCTAGCGGTACGTTTGCCAAGCCGTCTGTCGTCGTAGCGTCCGCATCCCTGTTACGTTCGGATTGTGAAGGAGGTATGTTGTGAGAATCGCAAAGGCGGTATCCTTGATAGGTGTCCTCGCAATGGCCACCGTTCTGGTGTACGCATTCGCCACGGGGGACATTGGCCAGGAGGGAAGCGTACTCCTGTCGATGCCGTGGGGCGTTGTCTCCCTGGTAGACCTGTACGTGGGCTTCTTCCTGTTTTCCGGCTGGATCGTCTATCGTGAGAGATCTCTCGGCCGGTCCATCGTCTGGGTTATCCTGATGATGGTGCTCGGCTTCTTCACGGCCAGCCTCTACACTTTCATCGCCCTTCAGACCAGTGGCGGCGATTGGCGCCGGTTCTGGCTGGGCAAGCGGTGGCAGGATGCCTAGCAACTTTCAGAGGGAGTGCTTCGAACGAGAGCCAACCATCAGGCTGGGCGTCAGTACATGCCTAATGGGCGAAAACGTCCGCTACGACGGCGGGCACAAGCGCGATCGGTACCTGATCAACACGCTGGGTCAGTTTGTCGAGTGGGTACCCGTATGCCCAGAGGTCGAGATCGGTCTGCCGGTTCCCCGGGAAGCGATGCGCCTAGTGGGTGACCCGGAGGACCCGCGCCTGGTCACCATCAAGACGGGCAAGGACTACACGGACCGGATGCAGAGCTGGGCAGTTGAGCGACTGGAGGAGCTGGCCAGCACCAAGCTCCACGGGTTCGTGTTCAAGAGTCGATCGCCGAGCTCAGGGCTCTACCGGGTGAAGGTCTACAGTGAGCAAGGTATGCCTAGCCGCCTGGGCACCGGCATCTTCGCTCATGAAGTCGTGCGGCGTTTTCCGCTGCTTCCCGTGGAAGAAGAGGGCCGCCTACACGACTTGGGTCTCCGCGAGAATTTCATTGAACGGGTCTTCGCGTACGCAAGATTCACCTGTCTACTGAAGGCGGACCCAACGCCTGGAGGGATCGTCGCCTTTCACACCGCCCATAAGCTGACCATGATGGCTCACAGCCCAGAGACGTATCAGGAGATGGGACGCCTGGTGGCGCGGGCCGGGGACCTAGCCTGGCCCGAGCTCGCCGAGCGCTACGGTGGGCTTCTGATGGAGGGTCTTGAGGTGATGGCCACGCCCGGAAAACACACGAACGTGCTGCAGCACCTCATGGGTTTCCTGAAGAGGCACATCACGAGTTCGGACAAGCAGGAACTCCTGAGGCTGATCGAGGACTATCGCCTGGCGCTGCTCCCACTGATCGTACCGCTCACACTGCTCAAACATCATCTTCAACGTTACCCAGTTGCTGATTGGGTCCACCAGCAGGTGTATCTGAACCCCTATCCCAAGGAGCTGATGCTGCGCAATCACGTGTAGCTTGCACGATGAGAGTCTGGGACCTACCGCCGGACATGCTTTGTCGCAATCACCTCCTCGGGGAGCACAGCGAGCTTCACGGCATCTGGACCATCCTCACGCAGGGCCGGCAAGGAGGGTACGCCAACCATCCCGAGATCCAGCGCTGGAAGGGGAAGCTGAGGGCACTCTTCCTACGGCACGAGGAGATCTTGGAGGAGATGGCACGCCGGGGCTATCGGCACAATAGCCCGCTCGACTCAGAGCTGGCCACAGGGGCTGACCAACAGGACACCTTCGTGGATTCCTACGAGGACCAGGTGAGGATACTGAGGCAGAAGGGCTGCGAGTGCCGTATTCCGAGTACCAGCCTGGAGTAGGTCCGCGACCTCGACTTGACATCTCCTCTACGACGTGTAGAATAGTCAGACGTTAGGCTCTGTAACAACCGAATACCCATCTGTGCTCCGACCCAGGCACCTAAGGCTGCCCGCGTGGGCTGGCTATGGGGGCTGGGCGATAGGGTTTGGCTGGAAACGGCCACGCCTCCCGCGTTTGGAAAGGAGACAGGACGGCAACGTGTGATCCTACGGCGCCCGCCCCTTTCCAGGCGGGCGCCGGTTCTTTTTGGTGCTTGGAGCGCACCTCCGCGGAATGGCGCCTCAGTGGCATCCGCCCCGGTATTGCTGCGAGAGACAAGGCCACCAGGTTCGTCGCGGTCGGGACGGCCTGCGAGGAGGTAGGTGCGTTGAAGCAAGGGCAGTTACCCGACCCAAAGGGATTGGCGGTGGTTAGCCGTGGCCAAACGGGTGCGTTCATCTGCGCTCACCCGCCCTGCTAGCCAGGGGACTCACGTGCCTTCGGGCTTGGTTGCTGCACGAGATGCAGAAAGGCTTT
>JASFVG010000020.1:0-22133 GCA_050049955.1 Anaerolineae bacterium
TACCAAGCCTTCTCTGGCATAAGGACTACAGCCTTGCCCCATCCGAAGCCCATTATACAGGACCGCTCCTAGTGTAACATACTTAAGGACTTCAGTCCTTCTCGTTCCCCGATCGTGCCCCCGGCCAACTGTAGCAAGGACTTCAGCCCTTATCTGCTGGTCCCTACCCAAGGACCACGACGACGAGGCAACCCTCCAGCGCCGCCGATACGTCTGAGACAACCGCAACGTGATCACGCGATTTCCCACGCGCCCCCCCGGCTTTGACGCTCAAGCGGACCATGCTAGAATGAACGGACAGGCGACGCCGGCGTCGCCTGCCACGAGCGGAGGCAGACTGAGGGTGTATGAGTAGCCCATTGGCGATTGAAACCTCCAGACCAGACGCGGACACCTCGCTGCAGGTTCACCTGCTGGGCCTGCCTCGCGTCGAGTGCGCCGGCTCCCCACTCAGTATCCCGCGCCGCCAGGTGCGCGCGCTTCTCTACCGCCTCGCGGTCCAGCTTCGACCAGTGTCGCGCGATCATCTCTGCTTCCTCCTCTGGTCGGACGAGCCCGATGCCATGGCCCGCCGCAATCTCAGCCGCCTGCTCCCACAACTGCGCATCGCCCTTCCGGAGCCCGCAGCCTTGAAGGTATCCAAAGATGCGATTGCCCTCGACCCGGAGAGCGCCGTGTCCGATACCGTGCTCTTCCAACGGTTGCTAACCCAACAGGAAGGCGAACCCCAGGTAGATGACCTGACACGCGCCATCGACCTATACGACGGGCCCTTCCTCGATGGGTTCTCCCTGCCTGGGGCTGCCGAATTCGAGGTGTGGGCCAGCCTCGAACGCGAGAGATGGCAGCAGCTCTACCTGAGGACCCTGGCCACTCTGATCGACGAGCACGCTGCCCAGGATCACCTTGCGGAGGCGATCCGATGTGCCGAGCGGTACCTTGAGACGGACGACCTGGCCGAGACCGTCCATCGCCGCTTGATCGAGCTCTACACCGCCTCTGGCGACCGGGGCGCGGCGCTCCGCCAGTACGAGAGATGCGTCACGGTCCTCGAGCGGGAGCTCGGCGTCAGCCCCCTGCCGCAGACGCAGGCGGTCTACCAGGCCATCCTGTCCGGTGCGCCCGTTGCCGAAACGCCATCGACCAGGGAGCCAACGCCATCGCTCCTCCCGGAGCTGGACGTACCGTTCGTGGGTCGTCACCGGGCGTTGCAGCAGCTCCGGGAGGCCTACCACAACGCCAGATCGGGCCACGGGCAGGTTGTCTTGCTGTCGGGCGAGGCCGGCATCGGCAAGTCGAGGCTGATCCGGGAGTTCGCGCAGCGGGTGAGTGGCGATGCCTTGGTGCTGAGTGGCGCGGGGCACCCGTTTACCAGGTCGATTCCCTACCAGCCCATCGTTCAGGCCCTGCGCGACGAGCTGGAGGTGGGCGAAGGTGACCGGCTCCCGCCGTCGGTCTGGTTGAGCGAGGTCTACCGGCTGCTGCCTGAGCTGGGCATCCTCTACCCTGACCTGCCGTCCCCCGCCGATCTGCAGCCTGAGGAGACCCAGGGGCGGCTCTTCGAGGCCCTCCGGCAGTTCGTCATCGCGCTCACCAAGACCTGGCGCGTTGTGGTCCTCAGCCTCGATGATCTCCACTGGGCCGACACCATCACCCTCGACTGGCTGGCCTATCTGGGTCAGCGCATCGCCAACAGCCGGCTCATGGTGATCGGGGCTTACCGCAGCGATGAAGCCGGCCCCTTGGTTTCGCTGCACCAGAGCCTGGGGCGCCAGGGCATCCTGACCGAGATAGAGCTGGAGGGTCTGGATGCGGAAGCCGTCCGGGAGATCGTGCGGCAGCAGACGAGCACGCGTCCGGAGCTGCGGAGCAGCCAGGGCCTGCCCGCGAGGCTACAGGCCCTCACCGGCGGGAATCCCTTCTTCCTCCTGGAGTCGGTGCGGGTGATGATCGAGTCTGGGCGGACGGCGCCCGAGGTGGGTGACCGGGAGGGTTTTCCGCTCCCCGATACCGTGCGCGCGGCAGTAAGGGCTCGGCTCGAGCAGCTGAGCCCGGTGGCTCGACAGGTGTTGGAGGCCGGGTCCGCACTGGGACCGAGGTTCGACTTCGACGTGGTGCGCGTGACGGCAGGCCGGCGCGAGCTGGAGACCATGGACGCTTTGGACGAACTGGTGGCCCGACAGCTTCTGCTCGAGCAGCCGGATGGCTACCAGTTTCGCCATGAGATCGTCCGCGAGGCGGTCAACCGCGGCCTCAGCCTCTGGCGGCGTCGGTTGTTGCGCCGCCGAGCGGCTGAAGCGCTGGAGAAGACCTAACCACAAAGACACCAAGACACGAAAGGCACGAGCTTCTACTGGGTGCCTTCCGGTCTTGGTGGTGCAGGAATGCGCCTGCTTGTGGGCAGTTTGTAGGCAGGCCGGTGGTAGCCTTTAAATCTATCGTCTTCACGCATTCTTCGCGTATGGCCGCTGAGCCCCGGACGGTAGTTAAGCGGGCGGGTGACGCGGAGCAGGGGAACAAGAAGGACGGCGACCGCCGATGGGATCGAAAAGGCCGGGTCCACCCGATCGCATGGGGCACCTGAGTATCGCAATAGGGCTGGCGGGGCTCTCGCTAATGCTGCTGTCGCTAGTAGCCGCAACTCGTGCGCCGGTGGCAGCATCCCCGCCTGTTGGCGAGGAGCCTCGGGCGCTCGATTCGGGCCAGGTCATCACCGTGGGTGTGGCCGCCGCCATGAGTGGCCCTGCGTCGTTCCTGGGTTGGCCGCAGCCGAACGCTGTCCAACTGGCGATCAGCCAGACCAATGCCGCAGGCGGGATTGACGTGGGGGGCGTACCCTACACCCTTGTCCTCGTCGCTGGCGACAGCGGCTGCAATGGCCCACAAGGCCTGGTGGCTGCCAACGCCCTCCTTGATGCGGGTGCGGTGGCCGTCGTCGGGCACACGTGCAGCGCCGCGACCAACGCGGCCCAGCCCATCTACAACGCAGCCGGCGTCCCCATGGTCAGCCCGTCGTCGACGGACGTGACCGTGACGGAGCAGGGTTACACGACCACCTTTCGCCTTGGCCCCAGGGACGATGCCATGGCAATCCGGCTCGCCACGTTCTATCGCAGGGCCCTGGGCATGCAGAGGGCGGCCATCGTCGAGCCGGCGAGCGGGTCCTGGTTCGCACCCATTCTCACCGCGGCCTTCTCCACCACCTTTACCAGTCTGGGGGGGAACGTCACCAGCCAGCGGATCGTGGCGTCCTCAGACGACTACACCACCACCCTGGCGGCCATCAAGCTCGAAGACCCCGACGTCATCTACTATACGGACGACGACGGGGCTGCCGCCGGATCGCTGAGCCGCGTTGCCCACGACCTGGGCATGACCGGCGTCGCCATCGCCTGGGACCTGCACTGGGCTGGTGAGGAGGCGTTTGCCCCCTACGAAGCGGCGGCCGGACCAGCGGCCGAGGGTGACTACGCGGGGGTTCAGTGGCGCCGCAACGAGGACATGCCCGGGTACGAGGCCTTCAACCAGGCCTACCAGGCGGCGGGATTCCCCGAGTATGGCGACGAGGCCCACATGTGGGGAGCCCTTGCGTACGATGCGGCCCGCATCATCTTCGCCGCCATCGACCGAGCGGACAGCATCGACCCGGCCGACATCCGCGATGAGATCGCGGAGACAGTCAACTACCATGGCGTGGTGGGAACCTATCGGCGCTTCGATGCCAAAGGGGACGTCGTTCCTCAGTGCATCTGGCTGGCGTCGTATCAGAACGGTGCGTGGGGTCTGGTCGATCTCCACGCGGTGAATCTGCCCATCCTGCTCAGTACCGGGCCGTAGGATCCCCGGAAGGCCCGCCCCGGATTCGCCGACCCAGCTGCCGGCATGCCGCAGGATGCGCCAGGATGGATGCGCCGCTGCCGTCCCCGGCATTGCGCGGACGTATCAGGCGGGCCTGCCCCGAAGCCTCGCCGCACGGAGGTGATCGATGAGGTACGGGACGCTTGCATGCCTGTTGTTGGCCTCGCTCTCCCTTACGGCGGCGGTCGCGTCGGCGCTCGCATCACCGGCGGACATCATCACCGTCAACAGCACGGCTGATGACGGCCTCGGCACCCTGCGTCAGGCGCTCTCGGACGCGCAGAACGGCGACACGATCACCTTCGATCCCGCCGTCTTCCCGCCCAGCGCCCCCGTCACGATCTACCTCACAACCCCCCTGCCGGGAATCGGTCAAGGCAACCTGACTGTCGATGCCAGCAATGCCGGCGTGATCCTGGATGGGAGCAACATCCCGGAAGGCTGGGACAGCGGTCTGGAAGCGGTATCAGACGGCAACGTCATTCGGGGTTTCCAGGTGTCCAATTTCACCGGCGTGGGGATTGTCCTGAGCGGTGTGGCGCGGTACAACACGATAGGCGGCGACCGCAGCATAGGCAGTGGGCCCTTCGGTCAGGGGAACCTGGTGGACGGCAATGACATGGGGATCGGCCTGTGGGGCGCGCCTGCTGGTGCCGCCTCCCACAACACCGTCACCGGCAACCTGATCGGCACGGATGGCAGCGGCGAGACGGATCTGGGAAACCAGGGCTGTGGCATCTATGTCGCGGAGGGTGCCAGTCACAACGCGATCGGCCCAGGCAATATCGTTGCGTACAATGGGGGACCCGGTATCTGCGTGCACCACCAGAACTCCCTGCACAACACCATCACACGTAACAGCATCCACGGTAACGATGGCATCCCCATTGACCTGGGCGACGGTGGCAATACCGAGCTGGGCGCCCCGCTCATCTTCGATTTCGACGTGATGGACGGCACCGTGGCCGGCGCTGCCTGCGCCGACTGCGAGGTGGAGGTCTTCTCCGACAGCAGCGACCAGGGAGAGACGTACGAAGGCCGAGCGAAGGCCGACGGTGCTGGCGCCTTCATCCTGGCCAAGGGCGCGCCCTTTGCCGGACCCCATCTCACCGCCACGGCGACTGACCCTGCTGGGAACACCAGCGAGTACTCAGCGCCAACGACGGGCACGCGTAGGTACCTGACGCTCCAGGCCGGCAACGGGCTACCCAGGGCGGCGCTCGAAACCAAGACATCAAGCGAACTTGCGGACAACCGGATCGGAAGTGTCGGACTGGACGATGGCCCGGTACCATCCGGAGGGGTGGTTGACCTGCAGGCAGTCATGGATCAAGTCGTCAACATGGGGCTGAAATCCCTTCGCTTCACCATTACCAGGATCGACGGAGACCGCGTGGACTGGGACAAGCCCGAATTGACCTTTGAACCACGTCACTACGATTTCATAGCCGGGCTGGCCGCCAACGGCGTGATGGTCAAGTACCTGCTCATCTTTCGAGACGACGCGCTGGGCGGGGAAGGACGACCCTACTACCCGCGGTTCAAGACCCAGGAGGAGATAGACGGCTACCTCGACTACGTGCGGTTCATCATCGGAAACGTCGACGGGCTCGTCCCCTATTTCGAGATATGGAATGAGCCCAACATCGGAGACTGCGTCCAGTGGATCGAGGTGGAGGACTACCTGGAGCTCGTCAGGCAGGTCGCACCTGTCATTCGCCAGGAGGCCCCGGGTGCCAAGATCGTACTCGCCGCTACCACGTATCTGATTGAGCCCGAGGCCCATGATTACCTGTTCAGCGTCGTCAGCTCGGACGTCATGCCCCTGGTGGATGCGGTCCAGTGGCATCCCTTCTACGGCGCCTCCCCGGAGTTTCTCAGCGAGTACTACTACGCCTACCCGTCCGTCGTGCAGGACATCAAGGACACGGCCGCCGCTCACGGTTTCACGGGCGAATTCATGGCGGGCGAGATCTGGTGGGGGACAGAAGAGGAGCCCGAGTCTCACGACAAGGGCATATGGTACAGCGAGACCGCTGCCGCGAAGTACCACGCCCGCGGCACACTCATGCACCTGGGTATGGGCGTCAGGGTCACTCAGAACGCGGTCCCCTCTGCCTGGCCCAGCCGGCAGCTCGTGGATACTGCCGTCACGAATCTGTGCACGCTTATGGCTGGCGCTGAGACGACGAACCTGCCAGTGGAGATCGACACCCAGGCGACGGACGTCGTGAGCGCTAGTTTCTCACTGCCCAATGGCGAGCACCTGGTGGCGCTGTGGACGGACGGTGCCGCGGTCGACGATGACCGTGGCACGAGCGCCATACTGACCCTCCCTGGTTTCTCGGGTCAGACAGCGACCGGGATGGATGTGCTGCACGGTTTCGCTCAGGGAATGATCACGAGCAGCGAAGGTGGTGCCCTGGTCATCCGCGACCTCCTGGTGAAGGACTACCCGGTCATACTTCGCCTCGCTCCCACCAGCCACGTCTTTCTGCCCGTGGTATTGAGGGGCGGCGCCTGGCGGCAATAGGGGGTTTCTAACCCCCAAGGCACAAAGGCACGAGGGACACCGCTAGGGACAGGTATCCACGTGCAAGAACTTCCGACACTCCGCATCGGTCAGCGCCCGCGTGACACGCGCGTCGGCAAGCTCGATTAGTTCATCGAGCTGCAGCGTGTACGTGCGTACGCTCCCGTCCGCGCCAGCGGTCGCCAGCCGCTCCCCGTCAGGACTGAACGCGACGCCAAAGACGTTGCTCGCATTGCCGTAGAGGCTGACCAACTCACTCCCCGTTTCTACATCCCAGACCTTGGCGAGCCGGTCGAAGCTGGCGGAGGCCAACCGCGAGCCATCCTGGCTGAAGGCGAGCCTCAGCACAATCCCGGCATGCCCGGACAGCGCGTGTCGTCTCTCCCCCGACGCCACTTCCCACAGGCTGATGTTCCCATCCTGGTCGCCCGCTGCCAGGAGGCTGCCATCGGGGCTCAATGCGATCCCGAATAGCTCCCTGCCGCCGGCAAACGACCGCAGCTGTTGACCGGTAGTTGCATCCCACTGGTAGACGAAGGTATCGTCCGCCCCGGTGAACACCGTTTCGCCGTCGGGACTGAAAGCAAGGCCGCTCACCATAGCCGATGGGGCGTGGCCGCTGAAAGTGGACAGCTCATCGCTACTGCCGAGACCCCAGACGCTTGCGCTGCCGTCCCAACCAGAGCTGGCCAGGCGCGTGCCATCGGGGCTGAAGGCCAGCCCGACCACATAGTTGGCGTGCCCCTTCAACGTGGTGAGGGGGACGCCCGTCTGGCCGTCCCAGACCTGTATCGCTCCGCTGGTGCTCCCAGTCGCGACGCGTGACCCATCCGGGCTGATGGCGAGACCGGTGAAGCCGTCAGTTGGGTCGCCACCCTGGGGGAAGGTGAGCGACAAGGTCCCTGACTTCGCATCCCAGATCTTGCCAGACCCATCGACACTGACGGAGACGAGACGACTGCCATCCGGAGCGTAAGCCACATTCCACACAATCGCTGAGTGGCCGTGCATGGTCGTCAACTCCCGCCCGGGTGAGCCATCCCAAACGCGCAGGCTTCCATCGTACGCGCCGCTGGCGATATGCCGGCCGTCGGGGCTTCCCGCTACGCTGATAACGGTGCTGGTTGCACCGGCCAGAGTGAGCAACTCCTGCCCAAAGAGCGGGTCCCACACCCGGATCGTGCCATCCTGCCCGGCCGTGGCAAACGTGCCGTCCGCCAGGAACGCGATGTCGTACAGGCCGGACAGCCGTGGCAGGCTCAACACCTGCTCGCCTGTCCCTGACACCCAGACCTTGACGCTACCGTCCTCGCTGGCCGCCGCCAGACGCGTCCCATCGGTGCTGAATGATACGCTGTGGATAATCCCCCCCAGGGGCAGCACGTAGATCTCTGCGCCATCCCCGGCATCCCAAACCCGAACCAGGCCTTCGTCTCCCCCCGTGGCGAGCAGGCGCCCATCCGGGCTGTGTGCAATGGCTTTCGAGGGCAGCGTCTCCCCAGCCAGCGACAGGATCTCACGCTGCGTGGCGAGTTCCCACACCTTGGGAACACCATCCATGTTTGCCACCGCCAGCCGTCGCCCGTCCGGGCTGAAGCTAATCTGCCCCACCCCGAGGTTGTAACCGACGGTCGTGCCAATTGACCGACCCTCCAGCGTGGATGCGATCTCTCTGCGCTGTATGTCCCACAGGACCACCCGCGTCTGAAGTGCCTCGGCCAATGTGCCTCCGTCCGGGCTGAAGGCCACGCTCGAGCCAAACTCATCCATCCCTGCATCCAGGCTGAACAACAGCTCGCCCGAGTCTGGATCCCACACCTTGACCTCGCCGATTGCGCCGAGACTGGCGAGCAGTGTGCCGTCCGGGCTGTAAGCCACATCCGGGACGCCCACCTCGTGGGCTGGTCGGTTCCACACGATGTGTAGCTCCGGGACCGCCCGGTGGAGGGCATTCCGGGCTTCGAGCGTATTCGCTTCCTCGAGGCCGTGCAGCGCGAGCAGCACGCTGCGCTCCGGGTCCACGTCCAGATTGCTGATCGCCGCCGCGGCCAGTTCACGGGAGGTTGCCAGGCGGTTGGCCTGAATCGCCCTCCGCCAGAAGACGAGCGCAGACACAGCCAGCGCACCCGCTACCATCAGGGCAACGAGGAGGAAGACGGCGCGTTGGCGCAGGCGCCGGCTGGCGTGGGATTGCTCCTCGGCACGCGCCCGCGCGGTCTCGGCCAGTCTCCGCGCCGCTTCCAGCTCACGCTGCCGCTGCGCTTCCCTTTCCCTGTTTTCCTTCTCGAGCAGGGACTGGGAGGCTTCGAGGAAAGCCCGCTCCAGCACATTCACATCGTCCGGATGGCTGGTCGCCCACTCGAGCGCCTGACCCAGGCGCGCCCCGCGGTACAGGCTCCCCAAGTCGCGGCCCAGCGCATCCCATTCCTGGGCAGCCTCGGTGAGCCGGCGATGCAGAAGCAGGCCCTCTCGATCTTCCTCCAGCCACCCGCGCAGCGTCGGCCATTCGCGGATCAGCGCCTCGTGCGCCACCTCGACCGTCTCTTGATCGGTGGTAATCAACCGGGCATCCGCCAGCGTCAGCAGCACGTCGCGGACCAGCTCCCGGTCATCCGGCTTCGAGACGAGCTCGTCGAAGCTGACCCGCCGGCGCGTGTCCGCGGTGGAGGTCTCTCCGCCCAGTCCTGTCAGGCGCAGGAAGATCTGGCGGGCGACGTCCCGCTCCTCCGGCTCCAATTGATCGTAGAACACGGCCTCCGCGGTCTGCGCGATGGCGCCGCGCACGCCGCCGGAGGCAGTGTAGCCGCTCAACGTCATCGTGCGCCCACGCCGCTGCTGCCAGGTGGCGAGCAGCGCGTGCGAGAGCAGGGGCAGCGCGCCCGGCTCCGGGGTATGGCCCACATCGGCGCCCACGTCGTGGAGCAACACGTCTACAAGGCCCGGCTCGAGCTCCCAGTGCTCGTGTCGCGCCGGCTCCTCAATCGCGCGGCGCAGTTCCTCGGCCGTCATCGGTCCTATGTAGACCTGGTGCCGCGAGAGCGCCTGGCGCAGCGCGTCGAAATGCGCGCAGTGGGCGTAGAAGTCGGCTCGTAGCGCCGTGACTACCATGCCTACCTCGCCCGGGTGCGAGGCCGCGCGCATCAGGCTCTCGACGAAGGTGGCCTGCTCCGCCTTGCTCCGGCAGAGGGTGAACAACTCCTCGAATTGGTCGACCACCAGGATGGCGTGCGCAGCCCCCACTGTCTCCGCAGCCCGTCTCAGCGATCCATGGAGGGCTTCCACGTCCTGTGCCAGATCCTCGATGAGTTTCCTGGCCGACGGACCATACTGGGCTTCCCGGTGAATGGCAGCTGCCAGAGCGTCCAGTGGGTGCGCGGTGGGCGTCATGACGAACATGGGCCAGCCAGAGGATGGCTGTCGCCAATGGAGCGCCGGGATGAGGCCGGCGCGGACCAGCGAGGATTTGCCGCTGCCGGAGGCTCCGACGATCGCCAGGAAACGGCAGTCGGAGTCCAACTGCTCGTAGAGTCGCTCCAGGAGAAGATCGGTCAGCGCCTCTCGACCAAAGAACAGCTCGGCGTCGGTCTCGTCAAAGTAGCGCAGTCCCTTGTAGGGAGCAAGCCCGATCGCCGGGGCGTCCTCCCGTCGCAACGATGCAGCGAGTTCCAGCAGGCGTGTTCCCATCTCCGGCTGGTCCTCGATGTCCAGAGCAGCCAGGAACCGGGCCGTCACTGTCGCCAGATCGGGCAGACGCTCGTTCCTTTCCAAGCGTGATATCTGGGCATCGCTGTATCCGACCGCGATCGAGAGCTGGCGCTGCGTGAGACCGGCCCGGCGACGGAGGTATCGCAGCAGGTCGCCGAAGGTGGTGAAGCGGTCCAGGGCGATAGTAACGCTCGTGGTAGGCATACTCCCTCCTTGGTTTCACGCACAGTATACCATTATTCCTTCCCCGATGGGGAATTCTGTCAAGTTTAGTCAAATTCCGCAATAGAATCTGTGGTAGAGTGCGGACGTGGTCGGGGCCATGTTGGAGCACCCGACCAAATCGCTGAGACCCGATCCAGAGTATGAGCAGGACCGGGAAGGGATGAAGTCAGTGGGCAGCAGCGATGCCGTGTGGCCCACGACAGGATGAAGGGAGGAACGAAATGTATCGGTCATCGTCCTACGCCGGTCAAGTGGGCAAGAGTGCATTTGCTGTGTTGTCAGAACAGAGCGCCGAGAGTGCCCGGTTGCTGCAACAGGCGCGAGATGCACAGCCAGCACCGCCGGCGAAGCAAACGCGCTCCTTGGCACGCTGGCGAGTGTCCCAGGGCGTTCAACTCATGGAGGGACTGTTGAAGAGGGTTACCTATCTTCGGAAGGAGAGAATCGCTACGAAAACCCAGATCCGACTGTCGGTTACCGTAGGCCTTATCGGCCTCACTCTCGCCTCAGTGGTGGGCATGGTGGGCTGTGCTGGTTCTGTAGCCCAGCCGCCAGCGACGCAGGCACCGGCGACGCAGCCCCCCCCCACACAACCGCCGGTGCCGCCCACCCCGACGCCCCTTTCCAACTCCGACATCGTGCTGAGCATGGTAGAGCGCCTGAACGCCGGCGATGTGGAGGGATCGCTCGCTTACTTCGCCGTCGACGCCGTGGTCTACCTGATGGGCTTCCCGCCGACGGGCATAGAGGTATGCGCCGGGAAGGAGCAGATTCGCGCCCTCTGGGAGGATAGCGCTGCCAACCATTTCCACTGGGAGATCGAGATCCGCAGTGCCCATGGCGACCAGGTGGAGGTCGCGGCCAAGACCTGGCAGGACTTCACACTTGAAGTGGGGGTTGCGCCCCTTGACTACAACGATGTCTATGAGGTGAAGTTCGGCAAGATCAGGACGTACGCCTCGCGGATCACTGAGGATTCCCTGGCTCGGTTCAGGCCAGTGCTGGCCGAGATGATGCCAGCCGAGACACTCCCGGCGTCACCCGACACCGCGGTATCCGAGATGACAGTGACCATCGAGGGCGGCACCTGCCACACGGACAGCCCCCTGAGCCTCCAGGCCGGCGAGGTGAAGGTGATCATGGAAGTGAAAGATCGAGATAGAGAGACGTATGCGGTGTCGCTGTGGAACCTGGACGAGCCGAAGGACTGGTTGGACTTAATGGCCGCCACCGATGAGCCGCAACCGGGTTGGGCACACGAGCTGCTCTGGAAGGACGCGAGCCAGAACAGCGTGTCAGCCTATACTGTCACGGTCGAGCAGGGACCGGTCTATCTGGTGTGCTGGGCGACACCTCCCGACCTTTCCATCGGCAATGCGGGCCCATTCACAGTTGTGCCAGCCATGCCCGAGCCGACCCCCACTCCCGAGCTAGTCAAGTCGGCCGTCACCGACCTTCAATACCTGGTCGGGACGTGGGTAAGGAGCGAGGAAGGAGCCATCCAGTTCAACGCCGATGGCACCTACCTGGTCTCAGAGACCGTCGCCGGCATCGCCTCGGGTCAGGCTTCCCACGGGGAGTGCAGGTTCGACGAATCGCTGCTCATCTTCGCCGACCAGGACGGCAGCGGAGACGGATCGTACACGGTGGAGCTGCGGACGACGGTGGACGGTGACCCGGTCTCCTTGAAGATGCGGGCGGTGGACGATCCCTTCGTCGACCGGCGCGAGACCCTCAACAGCGTGTGGGCCTGGGTCGCACCGTAGGGTGGTAGGGGAGGCCGGCGCCAGAGCCGGCCTCCCCGCCGTTCTTGGTGCCTTCAGGCCTTGGCGTTGAGAGAACGCGCCCGTTTGTGGGCAGTTTGTAGGCAGGCCGGTGGTAGACTGTCGCTCGAAGCTTGAGCGGCAGTCTTCGTTTGCGTGGAGTAGAGCCTTGCCCTGCCATACGATAGAAAGAGACGGGCCAGAGAAGGCGGTGGACACAGATGCGTATGCTTCGTTCTTGATCCGGCTGTGGTGCGAGGGCGGAGAGGACGAGGCGGCTATGCCTGGCGCCTGGCGCGCCGAGGTTGAGCACATCCAGAGCGGCCGGCTGCGCGCCTTCGACGACGTCGACGGGGCCCTCAGCTACGTGCGTCGGCAGACTCGAGGCCAGCGCGCAGGTACCGAAGCGAAGAGTGTGGCTGATCTGGACTTGCCCTGACGTATCCCGCTAAGCGCTAGCCCGTTCGGGTAGCGAGGTCGAGGAGAGGCTAGAGCACATGGTTCACATCGTATACGTCCGCGAAGGCTCCAAGGAGCTACGACAACTGATCAATGGCAAGAGAACCATGATCGTCAGGGGTGACTCGGTCGTGGACGCGGCCCACAGGAGAGTCAGACCCGGCGACACGTTGCACTTCGCGGTCACCAGCGACCATACGACCCGCCTCCGGGCCACCGTCTCCAAGGTCCAGCATTCGCACGCCTTGAAGAAGAAGGAAGCTCTTGTCCTGCTCGAAGCGCATCAGCCCTGGACGCGTCTGACTGAGACGGAAATGGTGCGTTGGGCCGACTGCCGGTACCTGTCGTTGATGACCCTCGACGACGTTAGGCAGATCCCACCACGACCGGTCTCTCGCGGGGAAGGGCGCCAAGAGGGAGACTGGCTGCTGGTCGACGATGAAGGGCAGCTGGCCGGAACCCGTCGGGAATCCCCATGGCTGGCGGGCAAGCGGGTCCCGAAGGAATGGCAGGGTGGCCAATTGGTCGGACCGCGAAAACAGGTGTTGGACTGAGAGGGAACGACCGGCTTCTAGATGGACTCGCCCGTGGCGTAAGGTGGGACGAGTCATGCACCTCCGCGTACGCGGAGGCTCTGGTGTGATACAGACATAAGATAGGAGGCAATGCAAGATGGTGAATCTCAAACCCCTGGCGGATCGCATCGTCGTCGAGGTGTTGGAGAAGGAGGTGGAGACCTTCGCCGGCGGTGCGCTGGTGCTCCCTGACACGGCGAAGGAGAAGCCCCAGCAGGGCAAGGTCCTAGCCGTGGGACCCGGTGCCCGCGACGACGACGGGCATCGGATCCCGATGGACGTCAGCGTCGGGGACACCGTCGTATTCGCGAAGTACTCTGGCACCACCTACAAGACGGACGACGGCAAAGAGGTCCTGCTGATGCGCGAGAGCGACATCCTGGCCATACTGGCGTAGCTCGGGAGGGAAACATGGCAAAGCAACTACTGTTTAGTGACCAGGCCCGAAGCTCGCTCAAGAGCGGCATCGATGCCTTGGCGAGCGCTGTGGTGACCACGTTGGGACCCAAGGGGCGCAACGTGGCTCTGGACAAGAAGTGGGGTGGGCCGACCATCACCCACGATGGCGTCACCGTGGCGAAGGAGATCGAGCTGAAGGACCCCTTTGCCAACATGGGGGCCCAGCTTCTCAAGGAAGCGGCGACGAAGACGAACGACATCGCCGGCGATGGGACGACGACGGCGACCCTCCTGGCCCACGCCATGATCACCGAGGGCATGAAGAACGTCGCCGCCGGCGCAAACCCGATGCTGCTCAAGCGCGGGCTGCTGGCCGGCGCCCAGGCCGTGGTCGACGCTATCGCGGACCAGGCCATCGAACTGACGGGCAAGGAGGAGATCGCCAGCGTCGCGGCCATCTCCGCCCAGGATCGAGAGATAGGGGATCTCATCGCCGAGGTGATGGACCGCGTCGGCAAGGACGGCGTCGTGACCGTCGAGGAGAGCAAAGGGCTGGAGTTTGAGATCGAGTATGTGGAGGGCATGCAGTTCGACCGCGGCTACATCTCCCCCTACTTCATCACCAGCCCCGAGGCGATGGAGGCCACGATTGAGGAGCCCTACATCCTCATCCACGACAAGAAGATCTCTTCTGCCCAGGATCTGGTGCCCATCCTGGAGAAGCTGGTCCAGCGAGGCGATCGCAACCTGATCGTTATCGCCGAGAACGTCGAAGGTGAGGCGCTGGCCACGCTCGTCCTCAACAGGCTGCGCGGGATGCTGAACTGTGTCGCCGTCAAGGCCCCTGGCTTCGGCGATCGTCGCAAGGAGATGCTCCGCGACATCTCGGTGCTCACGGGCGGCCACGTGGTCACGGAGGAGGAGGGACGCACCCTGACCAGTGTCACGGTCGAGGACCTCGGTCGCGCGGACAAGGTGGTCTGCACCAAGGACGACACCACCATCGTCAACGGCCACGGCGACAGCGCGGACATCAAGGGACGCGTTGAACAGATCAAGGTCGAGATCGAGAAGTCGACCTCGGACTACGATCGGGAGAAGCTGCAGGAGCGGCTGGCCAAGCTGGCCGGCGGCGTTGCCATCATCCGGGTCGGTGCGGCCACCGAGACCGAGCTGAAGGAGAAGAAACACCGGGTGGAGGATGCACTCTCCGCTACGCGTGCCGCCATTGAGGAGGGCATCGTCGCCGGTGGCGGCGTCGCACTGACCAATGCGATCCCGGCCCTCGACAGCGTCGAGGTGATCTACGACGATGAACGGACAGGTGTCCAGATCCTGCGCAAGGCCCTGGAGATGCCTCTCCGCAAGATCGTGGAGAACGCGGGCGAGGACGGCGCTGTGATCCTCGAATCGGTACGGAGGCTTCACGCTGAGGACGGGAATGACCGCATCGGATACGATGTGATCGAGGGTGACTTCGTCGACATGGTGGAGCGCGGCATTATCGATCCGGCCAAGGTGACGAAGGGCGCCCTGTCGAACGCGGCGTCGGTTGCAGCGATGGTGCTTTCGACGGAGGCTCTCATCACCGACCTGCCCGAGAAGAAGAAGCCGGCGATGCCCGACGTGCCCGATTATGACTACTAAGGTTGGACACAACCCGGTTGGACACACCCCGGCCGATTACGGCCCGGGGTGACAGTGCCTGACCGGCTGCGGTTGGATAATCGCGCGACGAACGCGCGAATCCGCAGCCAGCTGTACGAGAGGGATGGCTCGCCCCTGATAGCGCGAGCCTGGAGCATGAGGAGGTCAACGATGCCTGTGACGGAGTGCATCAGCTGTGGTGCCGAGATCCGTAGGGACAAGCCGCGGGTGGGCGCAAGCGTGATCTGTACGGAGTGTGGTGAGTTGATGGAGGTGGTGAGCACGGCGCCCTTCGAGCTCGACTTCCCGACGGAAGACGACTGGGATGACGACGACGACATCGGTGACGACGAGGACTGGTAGGTCAGGTTCCTGAGACGACCGTCGGACCGAGAAGCGACTGCCGCGCGACGAGAGTAGACTGGAGCGCCCGCCGGCCTCGACCGGCGAGGCGCTCCCTTCTCCAGAGAGCGGGCCGCCCGCTGATCCCCATCAAGGGGACCCGAGCCTGCCCCGCCTGAGCGAGGTCATCCCTCTGCCCAGGCTGGGCCCGCGGGCTGCCGGATCGAGGTGGGATAGCAAGGGGGGAGGGATGCGCAAAGAGGACCAAGTCAGCGAGATCGTCACCCTATCTGCGCAGTGCCAGGATCGAAAGGCCGTGGGCGGCTGGCCCGAGGCTCGGCGCATCGCGGATGCTGCGTTAAGGGCAGGTTCGCGGTGATGTCCGTTAAGGAGCCGCCCGGGGTTGCCGTCTTGTACAACGCCTGCCACGACCTGATCAAGGGAGAGCCCAGGGACGTTCTAGCGGACCAGGGCATTGACGCCTGTGCCCATGCGGTGGCGGAGGCTTTCCAGCGCGTCGGCCGGCGTGTCGTCCAGTTGCCGGTCCACAGCGACGTCGAATCCGCTTTGGACCCCTTCCCACCCACAGACTGGGTCGTCTTCAACCTCGGCGAGGGGATGGAGGGGCGCCTGTTCGAGGAGGCACGCATCGCCTGGGCTCTGGAGGCGATGGGCTACTGCTTCACCGGATCCGGAGGGAATGCCATTGCGCGCTCGGTGCACAAGGCACGCGCCAAAGCCCTGCTCCGGGCTTGCGGGGTGAGCACGCCGCACGGGTGGCTCTTCCGCCACCCCGATGAGGTTCCCCCACGGAGCGGCGTGCTCACCTACCCTCTCATCGTCAAGCCCGTGGCCGAGGACGCCAGCATCGGCGTCGGACCGGGCGCGTTGGTGCATACGGAGCGGGCGCTGCGTGAGCGCGTGGAATACGTCGTGGAGCGCTATCGTCAGGCGGCCCTGGCCGAGGCGTTCGTCGAGGGTCGGGAGTTCAATATCGCCCTATGGGGAGACCCGGTCCACGTCCTGCCGCTTGCGGAGATCGACTTCAGCGCCTTTGCAGATCCCTATGCTCGCATCGTCTCCTTCGCCGCCAAATGGGAGGTCGATTCCTTTGAGTACCACCATACACCGGTCCTCTGTCCGGCGCGAGTGGACGCCGGGCTCCGCGATCACATTGCAGGGGTCGCGCGGCGGGCGTGGGAGGCTATCGGCTGCCGGGGGTATGCCCGCGTCGACATGCGCCTTGGCGACGGTGATGCCCTCTACGTGGTGGAGGTGAACTGCAACCCCGATCTCTCGCCCGATGCCGGCTTCTACCGCGCTGCGACAGCGGCCGGATACAGCTATGAGGACATGGTGGTCTACATTCTAGACGTTGCGCGGAGGCGCCAGGATGCACAGGATAGAGTTGGCTTCGAGCAACGACGGACCGGTCATCTCACGTCTGACGGAGATGGCCGGTGTCTTCACCTCCACGGAAGTGAAGTGCGTCGAAGAGCTCTGGAGCCTGTATCGCGATAACGGAGAGCCTAGCGGCTACGCCTTTCTCGTCTGCCGAGATGAGTACGGCTGACCGCTCGGATATGCCTGCTTCGGGCCGCATCCACTCACGGATGGGCCTACGATCTCTATTGGATAGCGGTCGACGGTGCTGCCCGGGGCACTGGCGTGGGCCACGCGCTGCTGAGTGAAGTGGAGAGAGAAGTCCGGAGTCGCGGCGGTCGCCTGCTGCTGGTGGAGACCTCCTCGATGGCCGCCTACGCCCGGGCACGCCATCTGTACGAGACGAGTGGGTACCGGCGCGAGGCGGTTGTGCGCAACTTCTACGCTCGTGGGGATGATCTGATGATATACGTCAAAGATCTGCGCGCCGCCCCCTCCGGCCAACAGCTAGCGGCAGTCTATCAGGAAGCCCTGGCTGACGCATTCGCCCAACCGCCCTCTCCACCTGCTCACTAGGCGATGATCCATGCTGTCTTCGGCCCAGCGCCTAGTGCTCCCAGGGACCACCAAAGCGCAGTCCCACGTTGTCAGCGGTGTCGTTCGTTAAGCACAGCTGAGACGCTGGGCACCGTTCGACCGCTACAGGTCTGCACCAGGAGCCAGTCTTGGGTCTCTCCCTTGCCAGCTTGCGTGTTCGTCTCATCCTGCTCGTGCTCGTAGCTGTTGTGCCGCTGCTGGGCCTGATGGTCTACGCGAACGGCGAACTGCGCCAGCGAGCCGCGACCGATGCCGAGAGTGAGGCTCTGCGCTTGGCCCGCATCGCAGCCAGCGATCAGCGGGACATGGTGTGGGACACCCGCCAGCTTCTCTTCGCTCTCGCACAGCTGCCCGAGGTGCGCGAGGGCAGCCCCGGGGCCTGCTCCACGCTGCTGACACGGTTGCTGGATCAATACCCCCAGTACGTGCTCATGGGCGTGATCGGCCGGGACGGGGATCTTCTCTGTAGCACCCTTCCTCCTGACGCCTCGGAAGGTGCCATGGGCCGCGACTTCTTTGAACACCTGCTGCAGGCGCGCAGCTTTGCCATTGGGTACCACGACGATAGTATCCTCGGCGATGAGAGCACCCTCGATTTCGGCTACCCGCTGTTCGAGGAGTCCGGGGAGGTTCGCGAGATCCTGTTTGCCTGCCTCAGCCTCGGCTGGCTGAGGCAGCTGGCTACTGAGGCACAGCTACCCGAAGGCTCGACTTTCCTGTTGCTCGATCAGGAAGGCACGATTCTGCTGCGCCACCCCGATCAAGGAGAGCAGGCAGACCTGGTTGGATTCGAGCCGCCGCTAGCCACGACGATTGTGGGGAGGGGGGGCGAGGGCACCGTCGAGGCCCCGGGGGTGGACGGCGTCCAGCGCTTGTTCGCGTTCACCCCGGTATTGGGTCCGTCGGCGACAGAGGAGATGTTTGTGACCATCGGCATCCCCGCGGCCGTCGCTTTCGCCGACGTGAATCGCATGCTGGCTCGCAATCTGATCGGGCTGGGTCTGGTTGCGTCGCTGGCACTTGCATTGGCCTGGTTCGGTGGTGACGCGTTTGTTCTGCGCCAGGTCAACAAGCTGGTAGAAGCAACCAGGCGAATGGCGCGGGGGGAATTGGATGTACGTATCGGGCTACCCTCGGACAAGGGGGAATTGGGCCAGCTTGCTAACGCCTTCGACGACATGGCGGCGGCGCTTGAGACGCGGATTGCTGAGCGAGACCACGTGGCGGAGGCGCTGCGGGAGAGCCGCCGAGCTCTGTCCACCCTGATGAGCAACCTGCCTGGCATGGCCTACCGCCGCCGAAATGATGAGCACTGGACCATGGAGTTCGCCAGCGATGGTTGTCTTGAGCTCACCGGCTATCTTGCCGGTGAGCTGGTCGAGAACAGAATCATGTCGTACGGGCGCCTGGTGCACGAGCAGGATCGCGAGCTGGTGTGGAACGAGGTGCAGACAGCTGTGCGGGATGGGCGGCCTTTCCAGAGCACGTACCGAATCGTGACGCAGTCGGGAGAGGAAAAGTGGGCATGGGAACAGGGACGTGCCGTCTACTCTCCCGACGGCGCAATACTGGCTCTCGAGGGCTTTGTCACCGATGCGAGCGAGCGCGTCCTGGCCCAGCAGATACTGGAGCAGCAAGTCGCGGACCGTACGCGAGAGCTGCGGGCCCTGTATGAGGTGATGGTGGCGGCCGGCGCATCGCTGGAGCTGAGGACCGTGTTGGATCGCTCTCTCAGCCAGGTCCTCAGGGTGATGCGGTGCGAGGTCGGTGCTATCCACCTGCTGAACGAGGGGGGACAGATGCTCCGTCTGGCCGCCTCTCAGGGCGTCTCCCCCGATGATCTGGGGGTCAGCAAGGGAGTCCCGACGGGAGACGGCCTGGTGGGGTGGGTGGCCGAGCACGGTAGCCCTGTGGTGATACCTACCCTGATAGGGAGCCCGCGACCGCTCCTCGCATTGCCGACCCACAGTAGTCAGGGCTACGCCGGCGTGCCTGTTCGCGCCAGAGGGGAGGTGCTCGGGGTCCTCAGCGTGATTGGAGAGCCCGGGCGGTGCTTCAGCGAGGCTGAGCTCTCCTTGCTCGGCTCCATTGCAGACGAAGTGGGTGTGGCGGTAGAAAACGCGAAGCTTCACGAGCAAGCCCAGGAGACAGCGGTCATCAGAGAGCGCGAACGGCTGGCCAGGGAGCTCCACGACTCGGTGACCCAGTCGCTCTACAGCTTGACGCTGCTGGCCGAGGCCGGGCAGCGTCTCGTCGACGCTGGTGACGCCCAGCGGGCAGGTGAGTATCTGGGGCGCCTGGGGGAGATCTCCCAGCAAGGGCTCAAGGAGATGCGGCTGCTGGTGCACCAGCTACGCCCCCTGGTTCTGAAGCGGGAGGGACTGGTGGGAGCTCTGCAGGATCGCCTGGATGCTGTGGAGAAGCGGGCTGGCGTGGACGCGCGCCTCATGGTCGAGGGTACCGTCGCGCTGCCGGAGTCTGTGGAGGATGAGCTCTATCGCATTGCTCAGGAGGCGCTCAATAACGCGCTGAAGCACGCAGCCTCCACTGCCGTGAAAGTGACAATCCGAGCTGAGGACACGCAGGTTTCGTTGGTCATTGAGGACAATGGTATCGGGTTCGATCCGGAATCCGCGGGAAGCGACGGCGGTTTGGGCCTGGTAGGAATGCGGGAGCGCGCGCAGCGGCTGGGCGGTTCTCTGACGCTTGTGTCTGTGCCAGCCAAGGGTACAATGGTCAGGGTTGACCTGGAGGTACCTGTATGAGTGAACATACCCAGATTCTGATCGCCGATGATCACGCCGTGGTGCGAGAGGGGCTGCGCGCGCTGATCGATTCTGAGCCAGGCCTGACACTGGTCGGCGAGGCCGCTGACGGCGTCGAGGCAGTGGAGAAGCACCTTGCTCTGAAGCCTGACGTGACCATTCTCGACCTGGTAATGCCCCGCAAGGGCGGGATAGAGGCCATCCGGGAGATCAAGGAGCACGACCCGAAGGCGCGCATCCTGGTGATCACCAGCTTTGCCGAGGATGAGAAGGTTTTCCCGGCGATAAAGGCCGGGGCCCAGGGCTACCTGTTGAAGGATGCAACCCCTCGCGAGCTTCTCAGGGCGATCCGCGACATCCACGAAGGCCTGCCTTCCATGCACCCCACCATTGCCCGCAAGCTGATGCGGGAGATCCAGCGCGACGCCGCGTTGCCGCTGGCTGAGGAGCCGCTGACCGAACGCGAGGTCGAGGTGCTCGCTGGGGTGGCGCAGGGATTCTCCAACCAGGAGATCGCCGATAGACTGTTCGTCAGCGAGCGGACCGTGCGCTCGCACGTTAGCAGTATCCTCAGTAAGCTCCACCTCGCAAACCGTACCCAGGCGGCGCTGTACGCCCTGCGAAAGGGTTTCGCTTCGCTCGACGAGACCTGAACCCTCTGCCTGGCCGCGCGACTCAATCAGCTCACGGTCACAATAGGCACGGGCGCACGGCAGGTGTGGCCCTGCCCGTCTGGGTGAGGCCAGCGCTCCAACTGGCGTCAAGCCTCGACTCTTCACCTCCCGTCATCTGCGCGAAGCGCCACATCCCCCAACGCAGAAGCGCCCGCTGCACGCCCATCCGTCCGCCTAGATCACAGTCGGTCCCGTGACCGATGGGTCCGCGCCAGTCGTGCGCAGCCTGCCCAGGGGGACCCGCTCAGCACACGTAGTTCGAGCTTGCCCAATTGCTGCTGCGCATCGCCATGCCGCTCACACCGGCTTTGCGGCTCATGCTCGCCGACACCTCCCAGTCCCTCGTGCCGACCGGTTCAACGCTCCGTTTTCTTGACGCAGTCTGATCGGTGATTTGGCCCAGCTGACGGTCGTCCCAGGCCCTACATTTGTATGACGGGGAACCGACCATCTGACCGATGCGGGCGCCAGCGTGGCATGGTAGGATACTCTTGCGCAGCAGAAGCTGGGCAAACCGAGCAAGTCAGGTGCAGAGCACCACACCATAGCGACAAAGGAGGTCGTTGACATGAGCAGGAGAAGGTCCGTAGTGACGCTAGTCAGTATTACACTGGTCGTGGCAGGTGCTGCGGCGCAAACCGGATGCACTTCAGTCCGTGCTTTGGCCGATTATAGGTCCGTGGCACGTGAGGCTGCCTCGGAGATCTCCCTCTCGCCCGATGAACAGAACGCGCAGGCCATCAAGACAGTTGAGGATTTCTACGCCTGGTACCTGAGCTACCCAGGCAACGTGGTTGCGGACGGAGCCCATAGGTCCAGCGAATACTTGACGGTGCCCTTCGTCGAGCAGGTTGACGAGCTGGTCGCCTCCTTCACCCAGGGTGGTTACGATCCGTTCCTCTGCGCTCAGGACGTGCCGGGCGAAGTCAGACTCGACGAGCAGGTCACCCGTTCGGGGGACGAGGCCACCATCCTCGTGCGTGAGGTCTGGAATCCCGGGACTGAGTACGAAATGACCACCGACGTCGTCGTGGAGCTGGAGATGGCGGACGGGGTGTGGAAGATCTCCAATATCATTTGCCAATAGCCGCCACGAACGGCGGCTAAGTCAGCTTCGGACGCCCGGCGCTCCCACAGCTGGGAACACCATCTGCGAGCGCCGGGTATCCAACTTTCTGCGCTGGGGGAGGGTTTGATGAAAGCTACAC
>JASFVG010000021.1:0-21388 GCA_050049955.1 Anaerolineae bacterium
TTACGTGGATGCCCGCCCGGTTGGCACTGATGATGAGGCAGGCGAGGGGCCCTACCGTCTGGAGGTTCGCGACGGTGAGGGGTCCGTCCTATTCACCCGTCACTTCGACCCGATGGCTATACCTCTCCGCTCTGATGCTCGCGGCGCCGATGTCGCTGCAACACCCTGGTTGGAGGTGCTGCCCTTCCCGGTTGCAGCCAAGAGGATTGTTCTCCTTCACGGCGAGGTCGAGCTGGATACCCGGGAGGTGAGTGACCATGCGCCGTTCGTGACAGTGGTGTCTCCCAACGGTGGAGAGACGCTGATTGACACTGTTGACGTGCACTGGAGCGCCACCGACCTCGACGACGATGGTCTGGTCTACACACTCCAGTACAGCGTCGATGGCGGCGAGACCTGGAGCGCAGCCGACGTCAATCTCACCGACACGCACCACCTGATGGATGCCAGGGTGATGGCAGGGACAACCCAGGGGAAGGTGCGCGTCCTGGCTAGCGATGGCGTCAACACCGCCGCGGACGAGAGCGACGCAGTCTTCTCTGTTCCCAGGAAACCACCGGAGGTGTACGTGCTGTGGCCGCAAGACGGACAGGCCTTTCAGCCCCAGCAGGCCGTGGTGCTACACGGCACGGGCTATGACCTGGAGGACGGGCCGTTGGGGGGTGAGGCGCTGGCCTGGACGTCGGACCGAGACGGTACTCTGGGGACTGGAGAGGACGTGCCAGCGCTGGCGCTCAGTCTGGGGTGGCACGGCATCACTCTCACCGCCACCGACAGCGATGAGGAGACTGGCACGGCGTCCATACACATCTATGTCGGCCCCCGCATCTACCTACCGGCCATCCTGAAGGACCATTCCTGAGATCTGAAGAGATTGCTCTCAAGAGGATGCGATCTCCGTCGCGCCAAGTGGTGCAACCCTTGGCGACCAGGCCGGATTAGCCACCTGGAGTGACTGCGTTCCCGAGAGATGTAGCGCTGGGTCGGCTGCGAATCCCCGGTCGTGAGCCATCGGCTGGACGGGTGACCAGCCGACCGGCTTCCCATCCCCGCGAGATCGTCGTCTCTCAGCTCCGACGTCTGGTCAGGCTGTCAGTCTCCGGAGTGTCCGTGGGACCGAAGAATGCCGGTCACCTGCGCCCCTGTCGCCGGTGCCCCCGCGTCGTCAGCCTCAGCCTCCCCCGCAACGTTTGATAGGGTGGCGGTGTCTACGCCTCAGGCTCGCCCCTGTGTCGGAACGGTGCGGTGAAGACTGCGCGATTCCGTCTCCCGGGCCCGTTGCATTGGAGGGCTACCTTCGATGACGTCGCTGCGGCAACCCCGTACCGAACGGCCCCTGCCAATGGGAAAGAACCATATGACTGTCGTGGATATCGACGTGGAGGTTGACGTGTCTTGGGCGGACGTGAGTGGAATGGTCAGACTGAGGGCCCCGGATGCTTCAGGACCTCTTGCCGAAGTCGAGAATCGCGGCCATCGGGGGAAGGTAGGGGTCGACGGCGTCTAGCAGGCGCGGTGAGCTATCAAGGAAGAGAGGCGGATGGGAGCATGGCTGGCTGTCATCCGCCTCTTGCTGTCACGCTCGCGGATCGCGCTTTGAGCAATGAACGTGGAGAGGCTGCTGTTCGCCTGTTGCTGTCGCGCCGGCGGATCACGGATTGTGACAAAGGGCCCTTCTTCGCTTCGCTCGAAGGTCCATTTGACCCAATCGGTGTATGGTCCATTTGCCACCACCCCCATATCTGGGGATGGGTGTCAAAGGGCCCAAACGTGGATCCGTCCGGAGCAGAGAGGAGTGGATCACGGATCCGACGGGAGCGGTAGAGGCCGCGGACCGCCGACGGGGTCCCCGTCCAGCAGGGGTTGCAGCGCAGTTGGCTATACCGGTGCAAGCCTATTCCGTTTCCGGCCTATACCAGGCGGGGTCGATCCACTCCACCTGGTGAAGTGCCTCGACGGGGAATAGATGCTTGACCGGCTCGAGCGCAGCGCGTATCGCTTCGGCGTCGGGGGCCTCCCATTCGCAGAACATCCTGCCTGAGGGCCCCGCAGCCCACGAGTTGAGCCACTCCGTACCGGCCGGAAGCGAGGCTGCCACGGTCTTGGCGCCGGCGATGAGCTCTTGCTGGGTGGCCTCAACAGGCACCCCGTGGATCACGATGAATCTGGACATAGTCTGGTCCCTCCTGGAGTACGAGAACACGGCGCAGCAACACAGGAAAACGAGGTAGTCGACCCTGGTCATCGTGCCAAGCCGCGAGCTGCCTCCTCTGCAGACATGGCGGGCGCGGAGATCGCTCTCCACACCTTGGCGCTCATCCGTCCTGTTCAGGAGCGAGATAAGTCGGAAGGCTATTGTGTTGGTAATGGGTTCGTCTTGCGGAGCGTTTGGTGACGCGCTTATACACCGGATCGAGCCGCGTGTCAAGACGCGTGTGGTGGGGTGAGCACCCAACAGGGGAGGACTGTACGGGGGGCCTGGCAGGTGCGGTGGCTACCGCTTCACGAGGTCGACGATGGTGACGCCCTCGCCACCCTCCCTGGGCTCGGCAGCGTGGTGACTGCTGACCAGGGGATGATCCGACAGGAAATCGCGCACGGCTCGCCTAAGGGCGCCCGTCCCCTTACCGTGGATGATAAGAGCTTGGGGCAATCCGGCCAGCATCGCCTGGTCGAGGTAGCGATCGAGCCGCTCCAGCATCTCGTCGACAGTCGTGCCCCGAACATCGATGGTCGTGCCCGGAGAAGGGACGGACGGTACGTCGACGTTCACCCGGGACGGCGCGCGCTGGAGCCTCTCTGCGCTGCGCAGCTCAAGGTCCGCGAGGCTCACCTGAGTCCGGGCCCGACCAACCTGCACGTGGGCCTGGTCTCCATCCGCGCTCAAGACTTCGCCTTTGGCATTCAGAGGGCGCACCCAGACCACATCCCCGGCCTGGATAGGCCGCTGGGGCTCGGAGTCCAGGTCCTCCGGCACCACCACAGGAGAGAGGGACTCAAGGCGCTCCATCTGTGGGAGTTGTGCCTCCACGGTGTCCAGGCTCTCCTCAATGGCGCCTACGGCCTCCACGGGGGCGGCAGCGGCCCTGAGGCGGCCTCGAAGCTGACGCACCTCGGAGCGGAGCGTCTCCAGCATCTGATCAGCCTCTGCACGGGCGTCCCGCAGGATTCGCTGTCGCTCATCGTCAATGGCGCCGAGACGCCCGCGTAGCTCGCGGGCCGCCTCTGTGGCACCAGTCCGGGCGGTGTGGGCCTCGTCCCGCTCCCGAGCCATTTCTAGGCGCAGTCGGTGAATATCGTCGAGCATATCCTGAGTGCGCAGGTCCTCGGGAGAGATCATATCGCGCGCTTGTGCAACGATCTCCTGGGGCATCTTCAACCGTTCGGCTATGGTGAGCGCATTAGAGCGCCCGGGCAGCCCGACGGTCAGCCGGTAGGTTGGGCTGAGGGTCTCTGCGTCAAACTCCACGGACGCGTTTCGCACGCCGGGGGTGAGTTGCGCATAGGTCTTTAGCTCCGGGTAGTGGGTCGCCACGAACGTTGTGGATCCCTGCCTTCGAAAGTGCTCGAGGAGGGCTCGGGCCAATGCCGAGCCCTCTGCTGGATCGGTGCCGGCGCCCAGTTCGTCGAGTAGGACCAGGCTGCGCGCGTTGGCCTGACCAAGGAACGAGACGATGTTGGTCACGTGTGAGGAGAAGGTGGACAGGCTCTGCTCAATCGACTGCTCATCGCCAATGTCGGCGTAGATGCCCTCAAAGGGAGAGATGGCTGAGCCCGGCTCGACAGGGATGTGGAGCCCGGCCTGCGCCATGAGCGTCAGCAGGCCAACGGTCTTCAGGCTAACGGTCTTGCCGCCGGTGTTGGGTCCGGTGATAACGACCACGTGGGTCTCGTCGTCTAGATCGACGTCGATGGGTACAACGCTCTGATGATCGAGCAAGGGATGCCGCGCACCCAAGAGGCGAACGGTGGACCCAGGATGCTCATCCTCACGGTCAGTGAATGCGACCATCTCGGGGTCTGAGGCGTTCATGGCGTCGGCGTATCTAGCCTTGGCGAAGGCCAGGTCGAGCTCGGCCAGGGCCTCCACCGTCTGGGCGATGTCCTCAGTACGCTGTGCGACCTGGTCCGAGAGCTGGGCGAGGATGCGCTGTACCTCCTGCTCTTCCTCGAGCTGGAGCTCCCGCCAGGTGTTGTTCAGATCGACGGCAGAGAGGGGTTCGATGAATAGCGTCACACCTGAGGCCGACCGGTCGTGAACGACGCCCGGCAGGCGATCCTTGAACTGCGCCTTGAGGGGGATGACATACCGGCCCTCCCGCCGCGTGATGATGGGCTCCTGCAGATACGATGCGTAGCGCTGCGAGCTGATGATGTTCCTCAGTTTCTCCTGAATGCGGGCGTGGGCGATCTCCACGCCGCGGCGAATTCGGCCCAACGCAGGGGAGGCCTCATTGCGCACGGCTCCGCGGTCGTCGATGGAGCGGCTGATCTCCTGAATGATGCCCTCACACGGCCTGATGCGACTAGCAATCCGGGCCAGGAGCGGGAACAAGGCCTCCAGCCGGCTCAGGGTGCGATGCAGTCTGCGCCCGGCGACGAGAGTATCCCGCAGATCGAGCAGATCGGTCGGTGGCAGGACGACACCGCGCTCGGCGGCGGCTGCCAGGGCGCGCACATCGTGCGCGCCGCCGATGGAGGTTCCGGGCCGCTGATCGAGGAGGGCACGGGCCTCGGTGGTTGTCTCCAGGCGGGCCTTGATCTCAGACAGGTCTGAGGTTGGCCGAAGCGCTAGGGACTTTTCCTCGCCAGCCGAGAAGCTGGCGTGCTGGGCAAGCGCACGCAAGATCTTCGCGTACTCCAGGGTGGACAGATGCTTGTCATTCACCGAGATCTAGATCGTAGGTGTAGATCGCAGGGGGTCTTCGAGGGAACCAGAACGATTGCGACTGGTAGTAGAGCGCCATCACCTGTCCAGCCTCGGGGCGAAGAGTGGCCTTGTCGTGGGTACTTCGTCCCGCAAAGCCGTAGCCAAAGACGTTGAACACCAGGGTGGCCACGAAGATGCCGATGACCATGTGAACGAGCGCGCCGGCGGCCCGGTCCAGGAAGCCAAGGAACCTCAGGTGTGCGTCCGGCAGGGCGGCGCGAAAGAGTCCCTCCAACGCGGCCCACAAGGGGATGGCGATGAGGGCGAACGCGAGGGCCAGCGCGGAGTAGTCAACGGGACGGATCGGGGGTCTACCCCTGAGGTGTCCCTGCGCGATGTTGATCAAGCTCCGGCAGTAGACCCTGAGTGCAGGGTAGAAGGTGGCTGCCACGGCCGTGGCAACATAGATGGAGAGAGCCGTCGTAAGACCGCGAATGATGGACCTCATACTGCCGTACGCCGCGAAGCCGAGGACGAGGAAAAGCAAGAACAGGTCGAACCCCCGTAACTCGCGTGGGCCGCGGAAGAAGAAGACCACGATGCCCATCGTGCCCAAGGTCGCGATGACCAGGGCTGCAATACCCTTGCTCCGATCCTTGGGCCTCTCTGCCTCTTCAAGATAGGTCATGGCCATTCTCCGCGAAATCGATTGCTACCGACACGACGATAGCTGAACGGTCTGCGCTGCCGGGGCAGGAGCGCTGCTGGAACTATAGCACAGGCCGGGAAGCCAGCAAGTCAGGGGGTGGGGTCTGAGGTATCTAGATCTCTGGCAATGCGCTCGAGGCCAGCCGGATCACGCCAAAGGGCGCTGCCTACCTGCACCGCGACGGCCCCAGCCCTGAGGTATGCCCGTGCGTCTTCAGAGGTGTGCACACCCCCGCAGCCGACGAGCGGTACCGAAGCATTCTGGGCCACGCGGTGCAGGGCTCGCTGTGCCAAAGGCAGCACCAGGTGGCCGTAGAGGACCCCGGTGAAGAAGCCCTCGGTCCTGGCGTCCCAGACCGTCCCCACCGGTGGGGCGGCGACCGTGAGCGCGTGGGCCCCGGCCTCGATGGCCGTTCTGTACAGTAGGTGGGCGCTTTCCAGGGGTAGTCTGACCAAGAGGGGCTGGTGCGCGGCTCGGGCTGCTGATTGCACGAGATCAGAGACGGCGTCCACGGTGGCGTCGGAAGGCAGGCCGAGCTCGATTCCGCAGACGGACTCAACGGGGGCCAGTCGCTGGCAACTGAACTCAACCTCGCTGGGCCGAGTTCCTGCGACATGGACAATGGTGGGAACGGCAAGGCGCTGCCAGACGGGCGCGAACTCGCGGACAACGGCATGGATGCCCGGGTTAGCCGAGCCGGTGCGGATCAGCACCCCGCCGGGGACCCGTATCGCACGAGGCGGTGCAAGTCCCCCGTTGGGCCTGGCCGTTACGGGACCGACGACGATCGCGCCAAGCGCAGCGCAATCGACCAGGTCGTGGTACGCTCTACCGAGACCGAAGCAGCCGGCAGCGGTCAGAACGGGATTGCGCAGGACAAGCCCGGTCTTGTGATGGGGGGCAAGATCGATGCCGCTCACAGCAGCTCCAACAGGTCGAACACTGGGCCATCGGTGCAGGCGAGCCTGGGGCCGTGGTGGGTCGATACCGCACAGGCTTGGCAGGCGCCCACCCCACACGGCATACTGGGCACCTTAAGCGCCTGGGCAAAGCGGCCCCGGCCCCTCACCTGCCACGGCAGCAGGCTGGATGCACGGATGACGTCGGTCATCGATGGATAGACCTCGGGATCGGCGGCGATGCAGATAGCATCTGCCCAGCCCGCCATGTCCGGAAGGAGGTCGAGGAGCGACCCGGCGTGGCCAATACTGCCGTTGCCGGTCGCGATCCGCACCTCCAACGACGGAGGGAGGAGCTGAATGGGATAGAGGTCCCTGGCACTGTTGGCCGACAACAGCAGGGCTACGGAAAGCTGCGAAGAATCACCCGAGCCCGGCCCAAGGCTGGTCAGGGGCAACAGTGTCGGCAGGCGAGGGGTGTCGGCGACAAGGAGCAGGTGTCTCGCCCCTTGGGGCAGCTCGAAGCCGCGCCCAAGCGGGCCGACGAGGTTGACCGTGCTACCAGGCAGCAAGGTGGCTACCGGGTGTGCCGCAGCAACGAGGATGTCGAAGCCGGTAGAGTCCAAGTAGGCCGGGAAGAGGGGGATGCGCAAGTAGTCGCCAAGCTCCGCCAAGGCGAAGCGCCCCGCGGAGAGCCCCGCCGCGACACGGGGCGCATCGAGACGAACACGCCTGTAGGGGCCTGTCGCGCCTACCTCCGTAACGGTAGCGTCACACTGCACCATTGATCCGTTAAGCGGGCTCTTCTGGCCGTTCCGCAAGCGGGACCGGAAGGAAGAGGGGCGGCCCGTCTGGTTCTACTGACGGGCCGCCCCTCTGGAATTGCGCGGCTACGATGGTCTACTAGCGTGGTCTAGTTGTCCAGTTGCGCAGCGATGCGATCGTCCTTGCCAGTTTGGGCCTTCTCGCTGGCCAAGGGCGTGGGGCTGACCGCGACTGCGGAGACCCGGCTGGCCTGCCTGACGCCAAGGCGAGCCTGGCGCTGCGCAGCAGTCAGGGTATTGCGCATCAGCATGGCGTTGGTCATCGGGCCGGTGCCGCCCGGCACGGGGCTAATGGCGCCGGCGATCTCCTTCACGTTTTCGTAGTCAACGTCTCCGACCCACTTGCCATCCAATTCGGCGAAGCCGAAGTCGAGAACCGTGGCGCCCTTCTTGATCATGTCCGCCGTGACCAGATGGGCGACGCCAGTGACGCTGGCCACGATATCAGCCTGCTGCGTCATTTCCGAGAGAGGCTTGGTGTGCAGGTCACACACTGTCACCGTCGCCCAGTGGCGGGTGAGCAGAAGCGAGAGCGGCTTGCCGATCAGGTTGCTGGCGCCAACGATAACCGCTCGCTCGCCGTCGATGTTGATTCCGTAGCGCTTCATCAGCTCCAGACCACCGAGCGGCGTGGCGGGCACGAAGTAGGGGCCCACATTCTGCGGCTGGTCGACGAAAGCCGCCCGAGCCAGCCTTCCAGCGTTCAGCGGATGGGCGCCGTCGATGTCCTTACCCGGGTCCAGGGCCTCGATGACGACCTCGGGGCGGATGCCCTCGGGCAGCGGCTGCTGGATGATGACGCCGTTGACGCTCTCATCGTCGTTCAAGCTGCGGATCAGCCTCACCATCTCGTCCTCGGTCACGTCTGCGGGACGAGTGTGGGCGACGAAGTTGATGCCAACCTTCTTGCAGGTGCGCTCGATCATTCCTGCGTAGCTGACTGAAGCGGGATCACTGCCGGCGCGGACCAAGGCCAGGGTGGGCGTAGCGTCGTAGCTGAGCTCATGGGAGGTTACTCCCTGCTTGATCTCGTCCAGGATTTCCTTCGATACTCTGCGGCCGTCTAGAATCGTGGCGCTCATTTCACTTTCTCCTCAAGTGGTAGTTGATCCAATTGTGTGCTCTTGCGAACAGCTGTGCTTCTCGATTCGGTAGTAGTCTATCATGCTGAAGGCGTCCTGTCATCGTGTGAAGCATCCATCCTAGCCCCGTGAGTTAGTCTTGCGACAAAAACGCAAATCGCCAGGTAAGCGGCATGGCAGACTTGCTGAGTGGGTCTAGGGGATTACGCTTAGGGCGACGGCAGCCGTACTAGGCATGATGGCGTACGTGTTTTCTCTTGGGGACGGAGAGGCAACATTTGCCAACCGGTTTGCAGGCAGAAACGGGCGGTGATATAATCGATCCTCGCAATTGCTGAAGGGGGACCGATGAGTCCGGAGAGCATCAGGGTTCTGTTGGCCGACGACCATGCCGTTGTCCGTCAAGGCACGCGGGAGCTGCTGGACCGCCAGGAGGGTATCGACGTCGTCGCGGAGGCCAGCGACGGGAAAGAGGCGGTTCAACTGGCTATCAAGGAGCGCCCTGACGTCGTGGTGATGGATTTCGCCATGCCGAAGCTCAACGGCATCGAAGCCACGCGACAGATCAAGGCAGTTGCCCCCGGCATCGCTATCCTCGTCTTGACGGCCTACGACAGCGAGCAATACATCTTCGCCTTCCTGGAGGCAGGTGCCGCAGGCTATCTGCTCAAGGATGTCCGGGTCGATGAGCTGGTCGAGGCGATTCGGGCGGTGTACGCCGGCGAGTCGATGCTCCACCCGGCCATCGCCCGGAAGGTGATCAGCCGCTTTGGCCAGCCGGAGCGGAAGACTACGACGGTCCATATCGCCTTGGACCAGCTCACCGATCGCGAGGTCGAAGTGCTCAAGCTGGCGGCCAAGGGGATGTCGAATCGAGAGATCTCGGATGACTTGATCATTAGTGTCCGGACCGTACAAACCCACCTCACCAACATCTTCAACAAGATGGGCGTTGGCTCTCGCACCGAGGCCGTGGTGCACGCGCTGCGCAGGGGTTTGATTTCGCTAGAGGACACGCTGTAGCGCGCACCCTGCCGGGCGCTGACGCCATACGTGCGAAAGGCCGCCGGGCGGGATCGAATTGGTCGACGGATGCCGAGAGCCTTCTGACCCCGTCTCGGCCAGCCGTCCTGAGGGTTCGGCGGTAGGAGTTCTTAGGGAGATGGTGAACAAAGCGACAAGAGCTCAGCAGAACAGGAAGACGTCCCAGGGCGCTGTCTCGCGACTGAGGACAATCAACGAGGTCACCACCGCTCTAACGCAGTCCTTTGACCTGGAACAGACGATGGATGACATCCTCAATAGGGTCCTGGAGGTCCTTGGGATGGGGGCCGGTGCCATCTACGTTCTTGATGAGGGAAGCCAGGGTCTCACGTTGGTTGCTCACCGGGATCTGCCCTCCGAGGTCACAGCTGAGTCAGATGGCAGGCGATCGGCGAGAAAACTGGCTCGTCATAGGGAGCTTCAGTGTAAGCTGGCGGGCCCTTTGAGATGCAAGGACCGGATCAATGGATTGTTGTTTGTCGGTGACCGTAGGTCGTGTCCGATCCTTCAGCAGGAGGAGGAGCTTCTCAACACCATATGCAACACAATGGGCGTGTTCGTTGAGAACGTCCGGCTGTACCAGGAGCTTACCCAGCAGTTGCAGACCGAGCGGTCCGTCATTAAGGTTACCGAGGAGGTCACGTCCGAGCTGGAGCTGGACAGGGTGCTGCCGAAGGTGATGGAGATCGCGGTGGATCTCGCCCAGGCGGATGGTGGCGCAATTGCCCTGCTGGACGAGGAGCGAAACGTCATCAGGTATCCCTACTTGCACAGGCTGCCCCCTGAGCTGGCCGACGTGACGGTCTCAAAGGGCGAGGGATTGTCTGGCCAGGTGATGATCACGGGCCAGCCTATGGTGGTGGACAACTACGCGGCGTACCCCAAGGCGGTTCCGGCCTTTGCGGAGGCTGGTCTTGCGAGCGTCGCTGCCCTGCCGATCGTGAGTGGCGACAGGACCTTTGGCGCTCTGAGCGTGCTGAGCATCGATAAAGCGAAGGCCTTCTCGAAAAGGGAGCTCGACGTTCTGACCGCCATCGGGCGCCAGGCCGGCATTGCCATTGAGAATTCCTATCTGTACGAGAACCTCCGCTTCTACGCTCGGCAGATCACACAGGCGCAGGAGAATGAGCGGAGGCGCATCGCGCGCGAGCTTCACGACGATACCATTCAGTCTCTGGTTGGGCTGTCCCGCCAACTCGAGTCGCTGGCGACATCGGACTGCGTGCCCTCGGATGGAAGCGCTGAGCGGATCTACGAGCTGAGACGGGCTACGGGTGAGGTCATCAAGCGGGTGCGGCGGTTCAGCCAGGACCTCCGGCCCTCCATCCTGGACGACCTGGGCCTGTTGCCAACACTGGACGAGCTGACGACGGACCTGAATCGCCTTGACGGCATACACGCCGAGTTCTGCGCGAAAGGCGAGGAGCGAAGGTTGTCGTCAGAGATGGAATTGACCCTGTTCCGCATTGCCCAGGAGGCGCTCAACAACATCAGGAAGCACGCTGAAGCGACGCAAGTCGTGACCACGCTGGAGCTGAGCGATAGTGTCGTCACGCTTACCGTGGGGGACAACGGCAGAGGGTTCAATCCGCCGACTATGACAGACCATCCAACAGCGGCGGGCAAGCTGGGTCTGATTGGGATGCATGAGCGTGCCCGCCTACTCGGGGGCAGCCTGAGCGTGGAGTCCGCGCCAGGTGCCGGAACCAAAGTGTTGGTTAGCGTGCCCGTTTAGCTCTGGTCGGGCCTAGACGCACATAGCGGGAGGGATGAGGATGGACATCGAAGCGATCATTGAAGCCAGCGTAGAACCTGAGCTGATCGAGGCTCTTGGTAGGCAGATGGCCAACGCTGTGCTCACGCAGGCTACGCTTGCCTACGTGAGCACTGACGGTGCTGAGTCCGAGAGGATCACGGCGTTTGTGAACGCGATCCGATCCGATGAGCAGGTGACCGGCGCCTGGGGAGAGGAAGCGCTGGCGGCGCTGGTCCGGGAATGGGTAGGGCGACTAGAGTCGGAGCCGATCTTGATGGAGGAGGAAGAGGTCGTCACCGCCCGCATCCTCGACGGACGGGCCATGGCCAAGGAGGTGAGGCAAGAGGTCGTCGACGGGGTCGCGGAGTTCGTGGCCAAGTACGGGTTTGCTCCTACGATTGCAGTGGTACGTGCGGGATCGGACCCTGCGTCGGTGAGCTACGCCAAGATGATCAAGCGGTCGTTCGAGAATGCGGGAATGGGCTTTGCGCTTCACGCGTTGCCTGACTCGGCCAAGCTGGACGGGATCATCGACCTAGTTCACGCGCTCAACGCGGACAGCGGCGTAAGCGGCATCATGGTGCAAGAACCGCTCCCGAGGGGAATCGACGACATCGCCATTAAGTCTGCCATCGCCCCGGAGAAGGACGCCGACGGCGTGAACCCCATCAATGCGGGACGCCTGGCGCAGGCGGCCCCCGTGGGGAGGTCCTCGGGCGTCCAGGACTACATAGTGCCCGCCACGCCCCTGGGCGGTCTGGAGATGCTGAAGCGGGCTGGGATTGAGATGGAGGGCGCGCGCGCGGTCGTGGTGGGCCGGTCGAACATCGTGGGGCGCCCAATGACGTTTCTACTGATGCAGCATCACGCGACGGTCAGTATGTGTCACTCGCGTACGCGGCCCCTGGGCGACGTCACGCGAGAAGCGGATATTCTCTGCGTTGCGGTTGGTGTTGCAGAGTTGATCAGGGGCGATATGGTGAAACCAGGCGCCACTGTGATCGACTTCGGCTTCAACAGGAAGGGCGACCAGTGGGTGGGCGACGTGGACTTCGACGAGGTCAAGATGGTGGCTGGCGCCATCACACCAGTGCCCGGTGGGACTGGGTCGATGACCAATGTGATCCTTATGAGGAACGTGCTTGAGGCCGCGGAGAGGAAAATGGCACAACGGGGCAGATGATGGTCCTGTCTTCAGGTTGACCACGGTGCCGCCTGTGGTATGATACCCGGGGAGTTGCCGTGTCGTGTGCGTTGAGGCGAGGCGACGGAACCTCGCCTCGTTTCTTGTGAGTCAAGGTCGGCGGTGAGATGGATCCGCTACGCATTCTGCTGGTCGACGATCATCTCCTCTTTCGCAAGGGTCTGGTTCGATTGCTGGATGCCCAGCCGGACTTTGACGTGGTCGGCGAGGCTCAAGACGGCCTTGAAGCGGTCGAGCAGACCCAACAGTTGCTCCCCGATGTCGTGTTGATGGATATACGGATGCCCAACTGCGATGGGTTAGAGGCCACGCGCCGCATAACGGCGCAGATGCCGGACGTTCATGTGGTCATGCTGACCGTGTCCGACGACGAGCGGGACTTGGCGACGGCGGTGAAGCACGGCGCTGACGGCTATCTCCTCAAGGACCTACAGCCTGAGGAGTTGTTCGAGCAGCTGCGGCGGGTAGGGCGGGGTGAGGTGCCGCTGTCGCGAGGCATGACGGGGAAGCTCTTCCAGCAGCTGTCACGGCATAGCCGGCCTATCGCTGAAGCGGAGGCGAGCGCTGTTCTGTCGAATCGCGAGTGTGAGGTGCTAGCGCTTGTCGTAGAAGGTCTCAACAACCGCCAGATTGGTGAGGCGCTGGGTATCGCTCGGAACACGGTGAAGAACCATCTGAGAAGTGTGTACGCGAAGTTGAACGTCCAGAACAGGACGCAGGCCGCGGCGTATGCAGTGGGTCAAGGGATGGTGCGCCTGCCTGACCGTCGAGACTGACCGCTGGTCGACGGCGCCTCCACGGCGGGGCAACGCGGAGTTACTGGTTCGCTCGTATCGGGCGGTCGTTGCCCTCGCACCTGAGTAGACGGGATGCTATGCTGTCTATTGGGGGCCTCTGGCGGGTCGCCTCTCGGGTAGGGCTACGATTTCACAGACTGTGCAGTCCGTCGACAGGAGTTGTGGGCTAGCCCGCATGGGCCAGCGATGATTGCCTACTGGCCCATTCGGGCTATGGACTATGGCAGGCCAGGGGCGTATAATATGGTCCGGTTGTTTACTGACCGGCAGTCAGTTATCTCGAGCTATGCCCATTCGGCGCGTTTTCATCCTCGCAAGCCAGCCCCTCTTTGCTCAGGGCGTTGAGAGCCTCCTTACCGGTCAATCAGACATAAGCGTTGTCGGGACAGCCCTAATCGGCGCTGACGCGTTTGAACAGGTCTCGGCCGCGCGGCCCGACGTGATCATCATTGAGGCTGAGAGCGGCGAGGAACAGAGTCGGCTGGTCACGAAGAGCCTCGCGTGTGCGTCGGACGCGAAGATCATCGGGCTGACCCCGGATGAGAACCGGATCTCGGTATTCTACCAGCATATGAAGGAGAGCCGCCGGGTTAACGATCTCTTAGAGGAGATCGTCGAGCCTGTGGATTGGCAAGCTCGGCGGACTGCGGGGTTGAGGTTGTTTGTTCTGTACCAAGGCCCATACGGTGAACGAATCCTGAAACACGTCCGCCGTTTCGCACCCACCTCGTGGTCCGTCGATGCCTGGCGAGCTCTATCGGACCTTCCGCCTGTGATTGATGCACCGTTGACGTTCCTTCCCCTCGACCTTCCGAGCGCCGACCTAGTGCTTTCGGTGGGAGAGATCGCGAGTATGGCGCAGCTGGTGCCGAGCGTGGTAGAGCGCACCGGTGCTCGGGCAGCCATCCTGCCAGCCGACAATGCGGCCTGGCTGCCGGATGGCCTGGCGCGTCAACTTGGCTCTCAGCTGGCCGACGTCGGCGTGACCACAGTCTGCCCTAAACCCTTCTGTTCGCTGACCGAGGACTGCTACAACGTGGGTGAGCACCGTGTGTCGTATGACGATCCGTTGATAGCCGGGTTCGCCCGCCACTTCGGACGGCCAGCGCTGCTTGTGGAGTGCGGGGCGGGCGTGATCACGGATGTGGAGGTATGCCGAGACACGGCCTGCGGCTCGGCCCGAGCCGTGGCCCGCGGGCTGATCGGCGAGGACGTTGCAGAGGCCGTACAACGGGCGGGCCTTCTACACCACCATTCTCCCTGCTCGGCTGCGATGCGTGTGGATCCTGGACTCGGGGAACCGCTGATTCAAGTGGCCGGCGACTTGATGCGCGGGGCAGTCCAGACCGCGCTTAGTGCCTGCCCATCGGAAGCAGGTAGCCGATACGTCTCCCGGTGGGACAGGGCGGTCACAGCGACACATGAGGACGCATGAGATCGACTCGGGTTGGTACCCCGGCGAGGGCCGGGTTAAGCTCTTTTGTACATTCCAGCATCAGTATAGATCCATAAAGGAGGAAGCATGCCTGTCAAGAAAGTGAAGCCCGTCCCGAGTGACATCGACATCGCCCACGCGGCAGAGAAGTACCCCATCCGAGAGATGGCCGATATGCTTGGGCTGGTCGAGGATGACCTGGATCTGTACGGCAAGTACAAGGCCAAGGTCCACCTCGACGTGCTCGAGAAGCTCAAGGGTCGGCCGCAGGGGAAGTACGTCGACGTCACAGCGATCACGCCGACGCCGCTCGGTGAGGGCAAGACGACGACAACTGTAGGGCTGACCGAAGCGATGGGCTCCGAACTGGGCAAGAACGTCATGTGCTGCATCCGCCAGCCCAGCATGGGCCCTACGTTCAACATCAAGGGGGGCGCTGCCGGTGGTGGGTACAGCCAGGTTGTACCCATGGAGGACTTCAACCTGCATCTGACCGGCGATATCCACGCGATCACGGTTGCCCACAACCTCGTCGCCGCGGCGCTTGACACCCGCATGTACCACGAGAGCCGCCAGTCCGACGAGGCCCTCGCCCGCCGCGGCATTCCTCGCCGCCTGGATGTCGATCCAGAAACCATCACGTGGAACCGTGTGGTTGACGTCTGCGACCGGTCTCTCCGAGAGATCGAGGTGGGCCTCAATGATGCTGAGCGCAGCCATTACTTCCCGCGCAAGACTGGGTACGACATCACCGTCGCGAGTGAGCTGATGGCCATTCTGGCGCTTTCGACCGGCCTTGCAGACCTGCGCGACCGGGTGGGACGAGTCGTTTTCGGACTGGACAAGCAGGGCAACCCACTCAACCTGGAGGATCTGGGGATCGCCGGGGCGGTGACGGTTCTGTTGCGCGATGCCTTGATGCCCAACCTGATGCAGACGCTTGAGGGGCAGCCGGCATTCGTGCATTGCGGGCCATTCGCGAACATTGCCCACGGCAACTCGTCCATCATCGCGGACCAGATCGCGGTCAAGCTGGTCGACTACGTCATCACGGAAAGCGGATTCGGCGCCGACATCGGGATGGAGAAGTTCTTCAACATCAAGTGCCGGTACTCCGGCCTGATCCCGAACGCGGTCGTACTGGTTGCTACGATCCGCGCGCTCAAGATGCACGGCGGCGGCCCCACGGTCAAGCCAGGCGCGCCACTGGACAAGGCCTACACTGAGGAGAACCTCGAGCTGTTGGAGGCGGGTCTTCCCAACTTGGGCGCCCACATTCGGAACGCCAACAAGTTCGGAATCCCCGTCGTGGTTGCCGTCAACCGGTTCACGGAGGATACGGACGCCGAGGTCGAGATGATCCGCAAGTATTCGCTCGAGGCGGGGGCTTTCGACTCGCGGCCGACCGACCACTGGACCGAAGGCGGCGAGGGCGCAGCTGAGCTGGCAGAGGCCGTCGTGGCCGCGTGTGAGGAGCCCAACGACTTCGAGTTCCTCTACCCACTGGACTGGTCGATTAAGCAAAAGATCGAGCACATCTCCAAGGAGATCTACAGCGCGGCCGACGTGATGTATTCCGAGAAGGCAGAGCAGCAGATCGCGAGCTATGAGAAATCTGGCTTCGACAAGCTGCCCATCTGCATGGCTAAAACGCACCTTAGCATTAGTCACGACCCGGATGTGAAGGGCGCGCCCTCGGGCTTCACGCTGCCCGTTCGCGAGGTCCGTGCCAGTGTGGGTGCGGGCTTCATCTACCCCTTGATTGGGACGATGAGCACGATGCCTGGGCTGGCCACCTACGCGGCATACATGGGGATAGACCTGGACTTGGAGACTGGCGAGGTCATCGGACTGTCGTAGAGGATAGGAGGAATACACAGCAAGCGGCGAATTGGTGGTCAGTCCCGCCTCAAGACTCAAGGGCTATCCCGCCAATTCGCCGAACTGGCCAGTCATCTCCGCGACGGTGGTAGGGTGGCTTGCCACAATCGCCGTGTGTCGGGCAGGGCGGTTGTGGGAAACAACTCTGCGCCACGAGCCGCGGCCGGGTGCGCGCCGCCACTTGGAGCACGCGGCTGCGACAGACGCTGGGGCGAGCAGAAATGGGATCGGGAATCAACCGTGGTCAACGGACATCGACAGACGACTAAGGAGGCTGTGACGCGATGAAGAAGGTGGCTTTGGAGGTACCAACCCTCTGGGCTGACCATCACGTGCTCAAAGTGCGCGATGCGTTGGGGCGGCTAGAGGGGGTGGAGGACGTGTACGCCAGTTCGGCTTGGAAGCAGGTCTTGGTCACCTACGACGAAGCCAAGGTGAAAGAGGCGGCCATAGAAGAGGCACTGGTTGGGGCCGGCTATCCGGCGGGTGAGGGAGAGATGCCCGTGGTGGTCCAGCCCACGGAGAAGCTACGCGACCCGCAGTGGGAGGAGCTTGGCTTCCGGGCAACCACTACGAATCAGGATGATCTGGAGATGTCGGGCGAGTTCCGCAAGTACTAGGAAAGGATGAGTTTGGGATATGGCTAAGAAGAAGACGCGAACGCCTGAAGAGGCAAGCCGGGACGCGGCGTCGATCGCCCTCCTGGAGTGTGCCTGCGATTTGGACTTGGAGACGTGCTTCACGCGGGCGGATGACATCAGGGCCTGTCCGACAGGAGCCGATGGGCTGTGCTGCAAGAACTGCTCCATGGGCCCATGTCGGCTGATTGGCAAGACCGAGCGCGGCGTATGCGGGGCGACGCTGGATACTGTAGTAGCCCGCAACTTCGCGCGTGCAGTGGCCGCCGGTGCGTCGGCCCATTCCGATCACGGTCGCGACCTAGCGTACACGCTCCTGGAGGCGGTGGAAGGCCACGCCCCCGACTACGGGGTGCGGGATGAAAGGAAGCTGATCGAGGTGGCCGGATATCTCGACGTCGAGACGACGGACGGCGAGGACGAGCCGCGGCCTATCGAGGAGATTGCCCGGGACGTCGCGTTGGCGGCCCTGGCGGAGTTTGGCAAGGCTCACGGAACGGTGCTGAACCTCAAACGTGCGCCCGCGAGAAGGCAGGAGATCTGGCACGAGCAAGGAATCGAACCACGGGCCATTGATCGGGAAGTGGTGGAATTGCTCCACCGTACGCACGTGGGCAACGACCAGGAAGCTGAGCACATCCTCGACCAGACGATGCGCTGCGCCCTGGGCGACGGTTGGGGCGGCTCGATGCTAGCGACCGATCTGACGGATGTCCTTTTCGGCACTCCGGCTCCTGTGCGCACCAGCGCTAACCTGGGGGTGCTGCGGGACGACATGGTCAATATCATCATTCACGGCCACGAGCCGACGCTGTCTGAGATGATCGTTGCCGCGGCCCTAGATCCTGAGCTGGTCGAGTACGCGAAGACGAAAGGCGCCGACGGTATTCAGCTCGCCGGCATCTGCTGCACGGCGAACGAGACGTTGATGCGCGAGGGCGTGCCGTTGGCCGGGAACTTCCTGCAGCAGGAGCTTGCCATCCTCACCGGCGCGGTCGAGGCCATGGTGGTCGATATCCAGTGCATCTTCCAGGGGCTGGCGCCGGTGGTGGATCGGTATCACACGGAGCTGATCACGACGTCCCCGAAGGCGAAGATCAAGGGGGCCACGCACATCGAGTTTGAGGAAGGTCGGGCGCTGGAAATCGCGAAGCAGATTGTCCGCCGGGCGATCGATCTCTACCCCAACCGTGGAGAGACATTCATCCCGGACGAGAGCGTACCCATGATTCCCGGTTTCTCCCACGAGTACATCGACTACGCGCTGGGTGGCTTCTATCGCGGGTCTCTACGTCCTCTCAACGATGCGATTCAGGCAGGACGTATTCGGGGCGTGGTGGCCAACATCGGGTGCAACAACGCCCGAGTCTGCCACGATGAGCTCCACCGCCACGTGGTAACAGAGTTCCTCAAGAACGACATCCTGGTGGTAGAGACAGGCTGCGGGGCCATCGCCAGTGCAAAGCAGGGCTACATGACGCCGGAGGCGGCCATGGAGATCGCGGGACCTGGACTGCGTGAGGTCTGCGAAACGGTCGGTATGCCGCCGGTGCTGCACATGGGGTCGTGCGTGGACAATTCCCGAATCCTGACAGTGCTGTCGCAAATGGCAACCGAGGGTGGCCTTGGTGACGACATCTCGGATATCCCGGCCGTCGGCATGGCCCCCGAATGGATGAGCGAGAAGGCGCTCTCCATCGCCACCTACTGCGTTGCCTCGGGTGCTTACGTCATCCTTGGCGGCAGCGACGGGCCCGTGTCCGGTAGCGAGGACGTGGTGCGCATCATGGCCGAGGAATGGCAGAAGAAGGTCGGCGGCAAGCTGGAGTTCATCGAGGATGCCGAGGAGATCGTCAGCCGAACGATCGCGCACATCGACAGGAAGCGGGCTGAACTGGGGCTGGATGAATACGATGCCTCCAAGTGGGGGGCAAGCGGTGATCGGCGTATGCCCGAGATTCTGGAGTTACCGCTCGAGAAGAGGATCGAGGCCGTCTACGGCACCGATCAGGCAGCGGGAAGCTAGAGGAGCATAGATATGGGAGAAGCCAGGTCGCCTAGGAGGACCTGGTTTCTCTCCAGTGGGAGAAAAGACTATGTCAAAGTATATCGCGACGCGAGCAACGCGCGGTGCCAATGCCATCGTGGCTGAGGCCGAGGCGCTTCTCGAGCGGGCCATTGCCGAGAAGGGGGCCGATGCGCCTGTGGTCTTCCCTAACACGGCCTACTTCCTGCCAGTGACCTACGGCATGCTTGAGCACAAGGTTGAGACGTTGGGGGATCTTAGGCCAGCGCTGGATCACGCGAAGAAGCTGCTCCATCCGGTACCGGATGGCCAGCGATGGGTCCCCTACCTGGGCGAAACGCTCGACAGTGGTCAAGCGACGCTCCTGGCCAGTGAGGCTATTGAGGGCATTCGCTTTGTCCTGGGGCAGCAACCGGAGCCCTACCCGGGGCTTGAACTCACGGGAAGTACGTCTTACCCGGAGTTCTCCGGCGATGGTCACCTGAACGGCCCTATCGATGACATCCAGCTGCGCTCCTGGGGCATTCAGCTCGTGGACGGGCGTATGCCTGGCTTCGCCGCCATTGTGGGGAAGGCCCGCAGCAACGAGGCTGCGGTCGGCATCGTGCGTGAGCTTCAGCAGCGCAATATCCTGATCTTCCTTTCCGGCAACGTGAACGGCCGCTCGGTGATTGATCAGCTACAGGAAGAAGGCGTGGAGATGGGGTATGATACCTACATCGTCCCGTTTGGACGTGACACGCTCTCTGCCATCTACGCGCTGGGCTTCGCCACTCGATCGGCTCTGACCTTCGGCGGCATGAGTGCCGGTGACTGGCGCAGAATCCTGCTCTACAATAAGTACCGTGTGTTTGCCTTTGTCCTGGCGCTTGGTGAAGTGGATGATCTCAAGTACGCGGCCGCGGCGGGCGCCATCTCGTACGGTTTCCCCACGATCGCCGACACGGTGATACCGGAGATCCGGCCCACAGGCATTACCAGGTATGAGCATGTCATTTCGATGCCCTGGAACGAGATCGAGGGCAAGGACGACAGGGAGCGCGCGGCCAAGTTGGTGCAGAAGGCGATTGAGGTGCGTGGCGTGAAGGTGCGCATCACCGAGGTGCCGGTACCTGTAGCCTACGGCTCTGCTTTCGAGGGAGAGGTTGTCCGTCGTGCCGATATGCGGATAGAGTTTGGTGGAAAGGGTAGCCGGGCCTTCGAGTACCTGACCATGCGCCCGATGGATGAGGTGGAGGACGGCAAGGTCGAGGTCATCGGACCGGGGATGGACACGGTAGAAGAGGGCGGGTCGATGGACCTGGGCATTCTGGTTGAGGTGGCCGGCCGAGAGATGGAGGAGGACTTCGAGCCGGTGCTGGAGCGCCAGATCCACGATTTCACCAATGCTGGCTCCGGTATCCAGCACATCGGTCAGCGGGATATCGTGTGGATCCGGATCTCCAAGAAGGCGGCGGAAAAGGGATTCGATCTTGAGCACTTCGGCAAGATCTACCATGCTCGCTTTCACGCTGATTTCGGGAACATCCTGGACAAAGTGCAGGTGACGATCATCACTGACCCAGACCTGCACGCGGAGTGGCTGGCCAAGGCCCGCGAGTCCTATGAGTTCCGCAACAAGCGGTTGGCGGACATGACGGACGAGTCGGTCGACACCTTCTACGACTGCACCCTATGTCAGTCCTTCGCCCCAACGCACGTGTGCGTGGTGACGCCGCAGCGTCTAGGCCTGTGTGGTGCCTACAACTGGCTAGACTGCAAGGCCTCCAACCGGATTAACCCCACCGGTCCTAATCAGCCGATCCCCAAAGGAGACTGCGTGGACCCGGCACTGGGCTATTGGACCGGCACCAAGGCCACGGCACAGGGCAACTCCCAGGGGACCGTCGAGGATGTCGCGCTGTACTCGATGATGGAAAACCCGATGACGTCGTGCGGGTGTTTCGAGTGTATTATGGTGTACGTACCAGAAGTTGAGGGCGCGATCGTCATCAGCCGTGAGGACCCGGACATGACGCCGGCCGGTATGAAGTTTTCCACGCTGGCGGGTATGGCGGGTGGCGGGGTTCAGACGCCAGGCGTGATGGGCATCGGCAAGTACTATGTGACTAGCCCCAAGTTCATCAGTGCCGACGGAGGTTTCAAGCGTGTTGTGTGGATGTCCAAGTTCATTAAGGACACCATGGCCGATGAACTGCAGGCGGTGGCCGAGCGCGAGGGCAT
>JASFVG010000022.1:0-20931 GCA_050049955.1 Anaerolineae bacterium
TCTCGACCACCAGGCCTACGTTCCGATGTTCGGCAAGCTCGTTGAGTGCCTGGGCCTCCTCGAGCGAGCTGGATAGCCTTCCGTTCATCGCGTCCAGACAGCACCGCACGAACCACTCCTGGTAGGATTCTGGGTAGGCGGACCAGGAACCTCCCAGGATTAGCAGCTCCACCTTGTCGACGTTGTGTCCGATCTCGCGCAGCGTGGCGATGCGACTGGCGGTCTGATCGGCAGGGTCAAACTGGTGGGCCGCAGCCCGCATGGCACCCGGCTCGTCGGGCAGATAGCTCTTCGGCATCCCCTCCGGCTCCGGGCAGAAGATACACTCCCCCGGACAGGGGTGAGGCTCGGTCAGCACGGCCACAGGGGCCACGCCGGAGATGGTACGGGTCGGCTTGACGCGGAGCCGCAAGAGGATGGACGGTTCGGGCGCTCGATCCTCCAGCCGGCACAGCTCGCGGTAGCCCTTGATGATGCGGTCCTTGGAGAGCATATCGCCGTTGGGTAGCGTGTGTCGCCGCATGATGAGCGAGAGTTCGCGCTGCGAGAGATCTGGCGCCTCCCGGATCTCGTCAAGGATGCCCATCAGGACGTCGCCGTGTTCCTCAAGGTCGAAGGAACGGCGCCGCGCGTCGTGCCAGCGCGCCTGCTCGCAGAGCGCCTCTTGATCGAGGTCGCTGCGTCCGGGCGTGCGCCTCTCGCGTTCGCCCGCAGGGGCGAGGCCCGCTTCATCGGGATTGTCGGTTGTCTTCGCCTGCCCGCTCATCTATAATCGATTGTATGCACGACGAGATGGTCGCCCGGCTGCTGGCCCTGAACCGCCGCTTCTATGCCGCTTTCGCTGACCAGTTCGCCGCCAGCCGGTCCGTGTCGGATCCGGCGCTAACCGCAATTCTACCGTATCTACCCTCCGCTGCAAGAGTGCTCGATGTCGGCTGCGGAAACGGGCGACTGGCGCTGCTGCTGGATCAACAGCGGCCCGGTTCGACCTACGTCGGCGTAGACGCCGTCGCCGCGCTGATCGAGGAGGCGCGATCTCAAGCCCTGTCGCTGACGCGCACGGAGGTGGCGTTCGCGGTTCTGGACGTGGCAGAGGACGGCTGGACGGACGGCATCCCCTCAATATCCCCTGCTACCTCGGACAGCACATCTTTCGACTGCGTCGTCGCCCTTGCTGTCCTTCACCATATCCCGAGTCTCGGACTCCGGGCGCAGGTCGTGCGGCAGCTCGCCGGCCTGGTGGCGGCCAAGGGGCAGCTGATCATCTCCACGTGGCGGTTTCTGGCACACGAGCGCATGCGCCGCAAGATCGTGGACTGGCTCGCCGTTGGCATCGACGAGACCCGACTGGAGCCAGGTGACTACCTGCTCGACTGGGCGCGGGGTGGCCGCGGCTACCGGTACTGCCATCACCTGGACGAAGGGGAGCTGAAGCAGCTCGCGGTGGCGAGCGGCCTCTCAATACGGGAGACCTTTGTCGCCGGGGGCCGCGAGGGCGACCTGAGCCTATTCGCCATCCTCGAGCGCGACTCCGTCAACGGCTCGTAGAGGCGGCGACAGCCGCGCTGGTAGCTGGCGGCATGCGCACGAGGCCCTTCGTTCACCGTCCCTTCTCTTGTCCCGGATATCCCTCGTGGTATAATCCGACCTGCCATGCGCGGAGAATCGCTTCGGCCGGGAAGTATGCGGTCCGCCAGATCCTGGTCCCTTGATTGCCGGCCGGCCCTGGGGGCATCGGTTTGAAGGCCTCCAGCTTCACCCCCCAGCAGCGCAGGGTGGTGCTGCTGATGGTGCTTCTCGTCGCCGTCGTCCTGGCGCTGCTATCCGGCTTCCTCATTACCTCCCTGCAGACCTTCGAGCGTGCTTCGCCCGCGGCGACGCTTCCGCCTGACTTCACTGGGGATGGCGCACCGTCTCCCACCCCACTGCCGGCCGCGACTCCGACGCCAGCGGCCACGCCCGTTCCGGAGGAGGGAATCTGGTCGCAGGTGCGAGCAGCCCGGCTCTTCGATCAGATTGCCCATCAGGTGGAGACGAAGCGGGAGCTTGCGGCACGGGCCGAGGTGCCCCTGAGCTTCATGCATCGCGCCGAGATGGCCGAGGCCCTCGGAGGTATCTACGCGGAGCGCGACCTGGAGGCGGAGTGGCTGCCCTACGTGCTGCTCGGCCTGCTGCACGCGGAGCCAGTTCCGGCCCAGGCGCAGGCTTCGGCGGGGATCTACCTGCCCGAGCAGGAGCAGTTGATTGTCTCTTTCGAGCGCCCCCAGGGCGACTCGAGCGCCCAGGCTGTTCTCGCGCATGCGTACGCTCACGCCCTCCAGGATCAGCACTTCGACCTGGAGGCCATGGCCCTTAGGGCCCAGACGATCGACGGGGCCCTTGCTCTCCGTGCGCTGGTGGAGGGCGATGCCACGCTCCTGACCGCGCTCTACAGCTACCCGAGCCTCGCATCCGTCGACTGGGAGCGGTTGGTCACGATGATCATCGAGGCAGAGACCCCGGGCTACGATCCGCCCGACGAGACGCGCTCACACCTACAGCGCTTCCCCCATCACCAGGGCCGTGAGTTCGCCGAGGTTCTCTTCGAAGCCGGGGGCTGGGAAGCCGTCAACCGTGCCTACGTCGATCCCCCGCGCTCTACGGAGCAGGTGCTCCATCCCACGCGATATCTGGGGGGAGGGGGCGCGGAGGACGCGGGTGGAGGCGGCGGAGCGGCGCCCCGGGATGAGCCCACCGACATCGTGGTTCCAGATGTCGGTGCTGCCCTGGGCGACGATTGGCAGAAGGTCGCCGACGAGACTATGGGAGAGTTCGTCGTTGGCCTGTATTTGGGCGACACGCTCCCCGAGACGAGGGCCCGGCAGGTGGCGGAGGGCTGGGATGGCGACACCTTCGCGGCGTGGGTGCACGGGGACGGACGGCGAGTGTTGGTGTGGCGGAGCATCTGGGATACCGCGGGTGAGGCAGCCGAATACGAGGGTGGGCTGCTGGCATTGGTCCCGCAGCGCTACTATCCTGTGCGACCGGTCGATGCACCCCGCAGACTCCCCGGCGCCTGGTGGGAGACGCCCGAGGGAGCCGTACAGGTGTATCGCGCAGGGCGATACGTGCTTCTCGTCCTTGCCCCCGACCTGAACACGCTGGAGAACCTGTCGGCGGTGTTGCCCTGAGAGCTGTCAAGGGGTCGTTCCATGGAGCTGCGCCGATGGGTGTGTGGACGCTGAATCGTTGATGGGTGCTGACGGGCGGATCCGGACAAGCGGACGAGACGGAATCGCTGGCAGAGCCCGCGACTTCCTGGAGCTGATCAAGTTCGAGCACACCATCTTTGCCCTTCCCTTCGCCTACCTCGGTATGCTCCTCGCGCCGAAGGAGGGATGGCCGACCTGGTACCAGTTCCTCTGGATCACCGTCGCCATGGCGTCGGCGCGGACCCTGGCGATGGGAGCAAACCGCGTCATCGATCGCGTTCTCGACGCACGGAACCCGCGCACCGCGGGGCGGCCCCTCGCTGCCGGGCGTGTTGCGATCTCCACAGCCCTTGCGGGCACCGCTCTATCAGCGCTCCTGTTGACGGTTGCCGCGTGGCGGCTGGGCCCGCTGCCCCTCGCGTTGTTGCCCGGCGCAGCCGTGTTTCTCGTTGGCTACTCCTGGACGAAGCGCTTCACCTGGTTGTCGCACTTCGTGCTGGGCTTCACGGATGGCCTGGCGCCCATGGGGGCCTGGGCAGCCGTGCGCGGGTCCGTATTCACGGCGGGTGACCTGCCGGCCTGGATTCTGCTTGGGGTGGTTACTGCGTGGATCGGAGGCTTCGACCTGATCTACGCCTGCCAGGACGTCGCGTTCGACCGCGCCGAGGGCCTCCGCTCGGTCCCCGCGCGCTTCGGCGTGGCCGCGGCCCTGCGACTGTCGATCGTGTCTCACGCGGTGACGATGGCGCTACTGGTGGGGCTGGGGGTGCTGGCGGGCCTGGCCTGGCCCTACTGGCTGGGCATGCTGGTCGTGGCCGGTCTGTTGGCCTACGAGCACAGCCTGGTCCGATCGGACGATCTATCCCGGGTCGATGTCGCTTTCTTCAACGTGAATGGGCTTATCAGCGTCACACTGCTGGCATCCGTGCTGGCGGCGCTCTATCTGCCGGCAGCAGGGGCCTGATGGAGGCGAAGCGGGCGAACCGTCGATTCGGCGGTGGAGGGAGGTGAGGGCTATGGGTCGACGGTATGCAGCTGCGCTAGCCGCCCTGACGGTGATAATGGGCCTCGTTGGCTGCGGCGGTCGCACCGAACCCGCCACGCTCCGCATGGGTGTGCTGCCCATTCTGGACACGCTGCCGATGTACGTCGCTGATGCAGAGGGTGCCTTCGCCAAGCGGGGTATGGACGTCGAGTTTGTCACCGCTGCGTCCGCTGCGGAGCGCGACCAGCTGTTCCAGGCGGGCGAGATCGACGGCTTCATTACCGACCTGGTGGCGTTGGCGCTCTACAACCGTGATGCGGCGCGAGTGGTCGCTGTGCGGTACGCGATGACGCCCACGCCCGGGTTCGCCCAGTTCCGGGTGATGGCGGCCGGTCAATCGGGTATCGACAGCCCCGACCAGCTGGCCGGCGTCGAGATCGGGATCTCCGAGGGAACCGTCATCGAATATGTCACGCATCGCATGCTCGAGGCGGAGGGGGTGCCACCGCAGGAAATCGTGACGCTCGCCGTCCCGAAGATACCCGAGCGCATGGCCCTGCTGGGCTCCGGTGAACTGACTGCGGCCACGCTGCCCGAACCGCTGGCATCCCTGGCGATGTTGGACGGTGCCCTGGTCGTCGTGGACGACACCAATCACGTCAACATCAGCTGCAGCGTCTATGCGTTTCGCAGGGAGCTTGTCGACCGGCGCCAGGATGCCTTGCGTGGGTTCCTCGAAGCCGTCTCCGAGGCGAGTGAGCTGATCAACGCCGACAAGGCCCGCTGGAGCAATCTGCTCGGCGAGAAGTCCCTGGTGCCCCAGCCGCTGAAGGGTTCGTACGAGCTGCCCGACTATCCAGGAGACCAGGTCCCCACAGAGGCCCAGTTCGACGATGCCGCGCTGTGGCTGCAGGAGACGGGCCGGCTGGGTGAGGTTCCCACCTATGCCGATTCGGTGGACGCCTCGTTCCTGCCCTAGCTCGCCGCTACAAGCCATGATCGACATTCGAGACCTGGCCTTTGCCTACGATGACCAGCCGCCGGTCTTTGACGGCTTCACTTGGCGCGTCCAGCCGGGTGAGTTCTGGTCGGTGCTCGGCCCGTCGGGTTGTGGCAAGAGCACGCTCCTTCTGCTCCTCGCCGGGCTACTTCGCGCCCAGCGGGGGACTGTGACGGTGAGCGGCTTGCCGATCACGCGCCCCCGTCCCCGTACCGGGCTCGTCCTGCAGGAATACGGGCTCCTGCCGTGGGCAACGGTGTGGGACAACGTGGCGCTGGGTCTCCGCATCCGCCGCTTCTACGGTCCCGATGGGCGTCATGTACCGCGCGACGCCCGGGTCGGCGATGCCGAGGCCCAGGCGCGGGTCGACCATTGGCTGCGTCGGCTCGACATCGCCGAGCTTTCGGCCAAGTATCCCAGCCAGATCTCTGGGGGCCAGCGGCAGCGCACCGCCATAGCCCGGACGTTGGCACTGGAGCCGGACCTGCTGCTGATGGATGAGCCCTTCTCGTCGCTCGACGCACCCACCCGGGAGGGACTCCAGCTCCTGACCCTCAGTCTGTGCGAGGAGGCGAATCTGACGGTGGTTCTCGTCACCCACAATATCGAGGAGGCCGCCTTCGTGGGGCAGCGCATCCTTGTGCTCCGCGACCCGCCCAATTCCGTGGCGCAGATCGTTGAGAACGCGCATGTCTCTGACGACAGCTATCGCTGTTCCGCGATGTACCAGGCGGCGTGCTCGTCGCTGAGGAACCAGTTCCCCACGCCATGAAGCGGAACAGGACCCCCTGGCGCAGCCGCGGTGCCTGCGCCGTCATTGCGGGTTCAACCATCGTGCATGCGAACCACTCAGGGGCCACGGCATACTTCGCCCTGGACAAGCGGAACCGGGCCTCCCAGCCCGGTCGTCATTCCGACCGGAGCGAAGCGAAGTGGAGGAATCTCCCGGTCCCGTCCGACGAGATTTCTCGACTCCCTGCGGTCGCTCGAAATGACGAGTGCCCTAATAGCGCCCCGTGATGGACCAGAGAGAAGGCGAGGGACGCACGCGAACCGTCAGTCAGCAACCGGGGCGGGCCCTGTCTGTCACAGGCGCAGCGGTGGTGCTGATGCTCCTGTGGGAGATCCTGGCGCTGGCCGTTGGGCTCCGCATACTGCCGACCCCCGTCGCGGCTCTGACGGCGCTGGTGCAAGAGCTGCCCCGGGAGCTGGGCTGGCACGCTGTGGTCAGCCTCTTCCGCGTGGTGGCCAGCGTCGCGCTGGCCGTCACCCTCGCCACCCCGGCCGGGCTGGTTCTGGGTCAGAGCCAGCGGCTGAACCGGCTGCTGTCGCCCTTCGTCTACTTGCTGTACCCTGTTCCCAAGGTGGTCCTGGTGCCCATCGTCATTCTCTTCCTGGGTGTGGGAAACCTGCCCAAGATCGTGATCATTACCATGATCCTCTTCTTCCAGGTGCTGGTGCTGGTTCGGGACAGTGCGGCATCGATTCGATCGGAGCTGCTGACCAGCGTGCGCAGCCTCGGGGCCGGGCGCCGGGCCCTCTTCCGCTATGTCTATCTGCCTGCCAGCGTGCCGGCGATCCTCACCGCCGTGCGCCAGTCTGTGGGGACGGCGGTGGCCGTGCTGTACATCGCCGAGCTGTTCGCCACGCGGTACGGTCTGGGCTACTATATCTACTTGCAGGGAAGCACGCTTTTCGACTACCCAAAGATGTACGCCGGCATCATCGCTATGAGCGTGCTTGGCCTCGGACTATACTTCACGGTGGATGCCCTCGAGCGCCGTGCGTGTAAGTGGATGTAGGGCGGTTTTGCTGACCGGCGCGCCTATCCGCAACCAGCCTCCGGATTGCGAATCCGGAGGGAGCAAGAGAGGAAGCCGGGTGGCGAATCCGGAGGGAGCACTGTCGGGAGTTGCGCCGAGCGGATCCGTGATCCGCGACAAACCGCGGGTTGCGAACCCGGAGGGCGCAGGAGAGGAAGTCGGGTGGCGAATCCAGAGGGGGCCGTGGAGAGGTTAGGCATGGTGGCGGGTGATGTCGGGCGGTTTTGCTAACCCGCGCGCCTATCCGCAACCAGCCTCCGGATTACGAATCCGGAGGGAGCAGGAGAGGAAGCCGGATTGTGAATCCGGAGGGTGCAGGAAGATAGGGCGAGGGCACAACGCGTTTCTTGAATGCAGTGTACCATCTGACCTGGCTGGGAGAGATCTGCATGAGCTATCAAAGCCTTAGCGACTTTGTCTACCACCTCGAGGCCCGCGGTGAACTGATCCGCGTTTCCCACGCCGTCTCCCCCGAATTGGAGATCACCGAGATCGTGGACCGCGTCTCGAAGGGCCCGCCCACGCGCAACAAGGCCCTGCTGTTCGAGGACGTCCTAGGCCACGAGATTCCGGTCCTGATCAACATGTTTGGGAACGCGAATCGGATGGCCTGGGCTTTGCACGTGGACGACCTGGAGGATCTGCGCCACAACATGAGGGCTCTGGTCGATCTGCAACTGCCGCGGGGGCTGGCGGGTGCGATGAAGCGCGGTCAGGCCCTCCTCGACGCGCTTCGTGCGGCTGGGCTACGACCTCGCCGAGTGAGGCGCGCGCCCGTGCAGGAGATCGTGGAGACGGATGCTGCCTCGTTGGACACCATCCCGATTCTGACCTGCTGGCCGGACGACGGTGGCTCGTTCATCACCCTGCCGCAGGTCGTGACCCAGCATCCAGAGACAGGCGTCCGCAACGTAGGTATGTACCGGCTGCAGAAGGTCGACAGCCGCACGCTACTGGTGCACTGGCAGCGCCACAAGGGCGGCGCCGAGCACGAGCGCGTGGCCCGGGAGACCCGGGCAGGGCTGGAGGACCGAGCGGACGCTGTCATCCCCGCCGCTGTCGTTCTGGGCGGCGATCCTGCCTGCGTCTGGTGTGCGTCGGCGCCCCTGCCTTCGGACATCGACGAATACCTGCTGGCAGGATGGCTGCGCGGTGAGCCGGTGCCCATGGTCAGGTGCGTGAGCCAGCCGCTCGAGGTCCCAGCGAATGCCGACATCGTCATCGAGGGGGCCATCGATCTGGCCGATCAACGCCCCGAGGGCCCGTTCGGCGACCACACCGGGTACTACACTCCGGTGGAGTTGTTCCCTGCGTTCCACGTCACGGCCATCACGCGCCGCAGCGATCCTGTGTACCCGGCGACTATCGTCGGGGTGCCGCCGATGGAGGACTACTGGATGGGGAAAGCGACGGAGCGGCTGTTCCTGCCCCTCGTGCAGATCTTTCTCCCCGAGGTGGTCGATTTCGCCATGCCGGCACCGGGCGTGTTCCACAACCTGGTGCTGGTCAGCGTTAGGAAGCGCTTCCCCGGCCACGCGCGCAAGGTAATCCACGGGCTGTGGGGCCTGGCCCTGCTCAGCCTGGCCAAGGCCATCGTGGTGGTCGACGAGTGGGTGGACCTGCATAGTCCTACTGAGGCCGCGTGGCAGGCCCTGGGCAACGTCGACTGGTCCCGCGACGTGGTGATCAGCGACGGGCCAGTGGACCAGCTCGATCACGCCTCGTATCGGTCGTCCTTCGGCGGCAAGATCGGCGTCGACGCCACGGCGAAGCTGCCGGAGGAGGGCTACCCTCGCGGATGGCCTCAGGTGGTGCGCATGGACCCGGAGGTGAAGGCCCGGATCGACGCGCTATGGTCGGAGCTGGGCACGTGATGGGAAGGCGATCACGGTGAAGGTGGTGAGGGTCGCGTTCCTGCTGGGCGTGGCTGGCACGCTGGCCGCGATCGGCGTGGTGCTGGGACTGCGGCAGTGGGTGGAGCGCAGGACCACAGCGCAGGTCTACACGACCCTCGAAGGGGTCGACCCGAGGCCCGTCGCCCTGGTGCTTGGCGCCGGGCTATGGGCCGATGGCTCGCTCACGCCGATTCTGGCGGACCGCGTGGCAACGGCAGCGGAGCTCTATCACGCGGGGAAGGTCCAGAAGCTGCTGTGCAGCGGCGACAACCGCTTTGTAGACTACAATGAGCCCCAGGCGATGAAGGACTACGGCGTCCGGCTGGGGATACCCGAGGATGACGTAGTGCTCGACTATGCCGGCCGGCGCACCTACGACAGCTGCTACCGGGCTCGCGCGATCTTCGGGGTCGACCGGGTCGTGGTCGTCACGCAGCGCTTCCACGCGGCCCGGGCGGTGTACACCTGCGAGGCCCTTGGCCTGGATACCGTTGCGGTCACGGCAGACCGCCGCGTCTACTCCGCCGAGCGAGTGGTCTGGCAGACGCGCGAGTACCTGGCGCTGCTATTGGCGTGGTGGGACCTCAACGTCCGGCACCCGGTGCCCGTGCTCGGGACTCCCGAGCCCATCGATATTGCCGGGACAACACCTCCTGGGCTTTCGACGGGGAGTGGTGGGCGAGGCGAGAATCGCTATCCCTGAGACGATTGGGAGGACGGCGGTGGATCAAGCGTGGCAGGTCGAGACCCAGACCACTTGACGCCAAGGGTCCCTATGGTATAATCATGCGCACGCCGGTGTAGCTCAGTTGGTAGAGCAACTGACTTGTAATCAGTAGGTCATGGGTTCGAATCCCGTCACCGGCTCAGGGTTGCGTCACGCATACGCAGCCCGCGATAAACCAGACGTTCGCCGTGATTCTTGGGTCGGTGTCCCGAGCGGCAAAGGGGGCGGACTGTAAATCCGCTGGCACAGCCTTCGCAGGTTCGAGTCCTGCCCGGCCCACCTTCGATTCTTCGCCTTAACCTCGTGCCCTGGCGCCAATTTGGAAGCATCGCGCCGTGAGGCGCACCGCCTGATCACCCCGTCCGTTTGGCGTAGAGGCCTGAAGCGGCTCTCCGTTGAAGAGACGCGCGGCTTGGCCTACTGAGGCAGAGCCGCGTTGTTGGAGACCATCGCTAAAGGTGATGTTGACAGCAACACCGAGCCTCTGGTCAGGGGGACGACTCCAGGTACGTCGCTGGAGCGTCAGCTTCTGCAGCATCGTATCAGCTTCCGAGATCAGCATCACATAAGCAGGCGCCCCGCCAGCGTGGTGGGGCGTTTTCGCGTGACCGAGGGCTGTACGATCCAGCCGCCTTCGCCGAGTCATCACAGTTCAGCATAAGGAGTGGATGATGGACAGCAGCTTCGTGCTCGGTTTCGTGGCCGCCCTCATCGGCGCGCTGGTGGGGGGCCTGGCCCAGGCAGGGTTCAGCTACCTGTTTGAGGGCTACCGCTACCATCGCAAGCAGCAGCGGGAGTGGCACCGGACGGCTCTGGAGTGGTCGGCCACGGGACGGAGGCAGAGCTTGCGGGGCGCCGACCTGCGGCGTAGGGATCTCAGGGGCCTGGACCTGGATGGTGCGGACCTGAGCTACGCTGACCTACGAGGGTCCACCCTGGTGAGCGCCGGCCTGAGAAACGCGAATCTCCGATACGCCAACCTGACGCGGTCGAGTTTTGTCAGTGCCAAGCTGATGGGAGCGCACCTGGTCGGGGCGAACCTCAAGGCGGCCCGACTCTGGGGCGCTGACCTGGAGGGCGTCGATCTGAGGGGAGCCAACCTCCAGGGGGCCAGACTGATGGGCGCCAACCTGCGCGAGGCCAGGATCTGGGGGGCTGATCTGCGACGCGCCGACCTTGAGGGAGCCTACCTGCGGGGAGCGAACCTGGACGGCGCCGTGCTGAGAGAGGCAAACCTGTATGGTGCCAAGATGACGACCGAGCAGTTCGCCCAAGCTACGTCACTGCGGGGCGCGACCCTGCCGGATGGCACGAAGCTGGGCAGCGAGGGTTGGGAGGCCGAGCTTGGGGCATGGCGCGAGGATGCGGTAGATCAAGAGGGCGGTGGTGCAGGCGCCTGAGCCCGTCGACAAGCAAGGGCGACCGGGTGCCGCGCCCGGAGCCCAAGCCTAGGCTGTCGGCTTCCTAGAAGGCGAGGCGTAGAGGGCAACCTCGACCAGGGCCTGGCCAGCGAGGCGGTTAGCGCGAATCCGCGAATGGTAGGCAACGTAGCGCTGCAGGGGGCGCCGCAGGTGGTGACGGGCACAGTGACGCTGGCCTGGGATGCCGGCGTCGAGGACAAGGATGCGCTGAACTACGACATCCACTACGGCTCCGACGGGGGCGCCACGTTCCAGCCGGTGAAGATCGGCGTCGGTGGCGGGAACTCCCAGCCGTCTGCCCGGCGCGGATCCTTTAGAGTCCTCGATGGGGGCAGCGCCGAGGTCGATGCCACGCAGCTGTCGGGCAGCACCAGCGCCGTGCTGCGTGTGGTGGTGAGCGACGGGGTTCATACCGACTGCGACGATACGGATCCGTTCGTGCTGGAGGACAAACCACCGGAGCCGCCCATCCTGCAGCCGGCGGACGGGACACAGGTTCACTACGGCCAGCTGGTACCACGGCGGACCAGACGGAGGACGTGGAGATCAGCAACGCGGGTGATGGGACGCTGGATTGGCTTGCCCAGGAGGATGCCCCGTGGCTGGCGTTGAGCGCTACAGAGAGTACCTCACCCTCCACCCTGGAGCTGACAGCGGACCCGGCCGGCCAGGTCGACGGGACAGTGCTGTCGACGACGCTCTGGATCACGTCGCCTGCTTCCGCCGAGCGTGTCACTGAGAGGGTGGCGATCCCGGTGAGCCTGCGCGTGGGGGACGTGTATAGGATTTACTGCAACACCATGTGGGACTCAGTCTACCTGCCTCTCGTGCTGCGCGGTTTTGGGTCATAGCGGAGGGGAGTGGCGGGGCCATCGCCAGCGGCAGAGTAGAGGCCACGGACGGACGGTAGCGGAGCGCAGTCAGTATCCCGATGTCCAGGCAAGCCCCGCCTGCGCAGGCGGGGCTTCCTCGCGTCTAGCGTCCGTGTTGCGATCGGGGTGCTTCGCCGGAGGGGCGAGCTAGGGCCAGCCGCGGAGCAGTAGTGGTAGCATCACACGCTCGGTCGGAGCCCAGAAGCGTCCCCAGATGCCAGCGTCTGTGTCAGGATCGTAGTGGCCCCTGTCGTGCCAAACGACGAGCGCGTGCCCGGCGGCCGCGCTGTAGGCGAGCGTCGGATCGTGCTGGTCTATGGTGGGTGGATATGCCTCCGGGTCCTTCGATACTCTCTTGTCGAAGCTATGGCCTGGAGCTGTTCCGTCGGGCAGTACACGCTGCCCATTGATGATGGCATTCCCTCACCCGCTTTCCCAAGCCACCCACCAGTCGTTCGACCCTGATGAGTAGACCACGTCAGGGCTCGACTTAACGCCGTGAGTATCGCACACAACGATGGCCTCGCCGACCAGGCTGCTGTCCGGCCGGACCTGCCTCGCGTAGGCTATGTCCTCCATCTGCCATTCGATCCAGACGACGAGGAACTCGCCATCGCCCTCGTCGACCGGGCCCCAGTCAACGGCGGGGGCACGTGCCTCACCAACGAGGGTACCCACAGAGACAGCGGAGCCCCACAGGGAGGAACCTGGTCCGGTGTAGACGACCTGTTGGGCATAGATGTCGTTGCCCGTTGTGCCCTGGTTACGCGTGTCCTGCCAGGCGACGAGCCAGCGTCCGGTCGTCGCGCAGGCTGCGACGGCGGGGTAGGTCTGCTGCCCAGGGCTTGATGCGTCCGGGGAGACGGCGATGATCGGCCCGATGTTCGTCCCGGTCGGGTCGACGGTGGCGCCAAGGATGTCCGGCGGCAGGGTGTAGGGTTCATGGGACTCCCACGCGACCAGGTACTGCTGTGGCCCAGAGGCGTAGGCAACGTCGGGGTGGAGCTGGTCTCCGTGAAGGGTCCAGTGGATGGTAAGCGGAGCGCCAGCCGTTTCCGTAACCACGGCGCCTACAATGGCGTCGTACGATTCCGCGACATGGCTGCGCTGCCAGACGACCAGATAGCTGCCCGTGTCGGGGCTATAGGCCACGGCCGGGTGGGCGTCGATGAAACTAGTCTCCTCGGCGATGGAGATAGGGCTCCCGGCGGGAACGCCGTCCCCCGAGACGAAGATGCCCCGCACGTCGTAATCGCCCGCGGTCGGGTCAAAGTCGAAGACTACCAGGTATTCGTCCCGGTCTGGGTTGTAAGCGACGTCGGCGCGTCGCTCATAGAGGCCGGGCGGATGGGGGTCGTAGATCTCGAAGTCCGGGGCGGTGGGGAGCGCAACCCCCGCGGCGCCAACCGCGGGCGCGCCTGCCCGTTCAGCTCCGATCGGACTGTCATAGGCGACCACCGGAAACACAAGAGCGACGGCAGCGACTGCGATGGCGCTACAGGCGATCGAGAGCTTGATGCAAGTCATTGTCGGACTCCTTCGTCGGCTAGGCCCCGGAAAGGGCTCGAACGCGGGTTGCCAGGATTGAGCGACGGTGGAGCAGTGGTCGAGGCCGGCGGAACTCAGAGAGCTTTATACTCTCCGGCACAGGCGTTGTCAAATGGCGGGCGATGTGAGGGACGAAGCACCGCAGACACCGCCCAACAGTGCCTTGACAGAACCATACCCAAGCCGTATACTCTCCAAAGTGATTGGCTGCCGCCGCGCACTGCCCTGCGAGTACCACGATCCTCCTTCGCAGCTGACGGGCGTTTCCCATCCGGGAAGCCGATAGTGCGGTCGTATTCCTCGGAATCGCCGCCACTGCCAAGTGCGCGAACCTCGATCGCAGAGGTCCGGGCGTTCGAGCCAAGCCAGGTCTGACACGATAGGCATACGAGCATTGGTTCGGACTGTCTGGTCCGGGCTGGCTTCCCCATCAGCCCAGGCTACACGAGGAGAGGAGATCAATGGAACGACGAACACGGGCGTGGATTGCCGTTGGAGGAGCGTTGGTGATGCTGGCTCTCTGGGTTCTGGCCCAGAGGGTGGCAGCCGGTCCGGCGAGTGCTGTCCCGGGCGCGCACCTGGAGGATGGCATCCTGATTGAGCCTGGCTTCCTCTCGGTTACTGTAGGAGTCGGCCAACGGTTGCAGACCGTCGTGACGATCAGCAACAGCGGGGCGACGCCACTTACCTATGCGATCAGAGAGTATGACCCGGTCACGGCTACAGATTTCCTGATCGTGGATAGCAACAAGCTGAAGGACTTCTTCGAAGGCCATTCGTACGACACCGTGGATCAAAGTGGTTTTCCATCGGTCTCGGCAGCAGAGATGGGGCAATACCGCGTCGTGTACCTGGAGCCCGACTGGTGGGACTACGCCGACCTGAACCTGGGCAACCTGACCGCCTACGTGGAGGCCGGGGGGACGGCCGTGATCAACATTGCGGGCAACATCGGCTCTGCCCTCGACATAGACCCCGCCGGGACAGACTACTACCGAACGAGTACACACAACAGCGAGACGATCCTGTGGCCGGACCACCCGTACATCTCGGGCGAACCATATGGTGGGACGCCGCTCGTAACAAGCGATTTCAACTGGTGGGGCTCGACCGATCACGGGTGGCTCACGGACTACCCGCCGGACAGCCAGCTGGTGCTGCGCACCAGTGAGGGGCCGACATGGTTGGAGTATGGCTACGGATCGGGTCGGGTTATCGTCACCACACTGACGTATGGGTGGGGAAGCCAAGGCGCACGGGGTGCACCGATGGAGAACCTGATCGAGTATGCGCTAGCGGTCTCGGGGATTCGCTGGCTGGACGAGACGCCCGCGGCGGGCACGGTCCCGGCGGGGGGTTCGGAGGCGGTGACGGTGACCTTCGACGCGTCCGACCTGTGGGCAGGCACATATGGCGGCGAGCTGGCAGTGGACATCTCAGGTGCATACACTGCAACGGTTGCGCTGCCCGTGACGCTGACGGTTGGTGAGTTTGGCCTGTCTGCATCCACCACTGACGCCGAACCGCTCGTGGCCAACCCCGGGGAGCGCATAACGTTCACGGTTGCCTTGACTAACAGTGGTGGTGCCGCGGTAAGCGCCCTGTTCAGCGACACTGTGCCGGTTCACGCGGCCTTCGTTGACGGAAGTGCCACCGGTGGAGCCACGTACAACGGTGCCGACAATACCATCGAGTGGAGCGGCAGTATCCCTGCCGGAGGTTGTGAGACGATCAGTTTCCAGGTAGAGGCGAAGGCACCACGACTCGACGGCACGCAGATCCTGAATGTGGTGCCTGTAGAGGACCTCACCCATGGAATCACACACCGGCGTCACGTGGCGACGGATATCCAGGCGCCTCTGCTAGAGGATTCCTACGTTGTCGCGGAACCGACGTGGGGCTTCCCAGAAGATGTTCTCACCTTCACCATCCACGTGTCGAACACGGGGCGTGCGGAAGCTGCGGGGCTGACGCTCCAGAACCCCATTCCAGATCCTGTCACCTATGTCCCAGGCACCGTCACTGGGGGGGCAGTCTACAACGGCTCACTGGACCGGATCGAGTGGGAAGGGACCGTCGCGGTCGGCGGGTGGAAGACAGTGGCCTTCCAGGTCACCATCGACGAGGCGGTCCAGGGGTTGCCGTTCGACAACGTCGTCAACATCATCCATCCGTGGACCGGCTGGGAGAATCGGAGCGCTCGGGCCTCCGCTCTGACCGGGGCAGATATCCTCGTGGTGGAAGATGACAGCAGCTGGCAATACCGTAGTGACCGGTACACAGGGGCCCTGGAGGCGAACGGGTACATCCGATACGATCTGTACCCGGCGGACTGGCTCGGCCTGCCCCCGGCGTCAGTCTTGCAGAGCTATTCCACGACGATCTGGTACAGGGGCGAGCGCTATGGGCCATCATACGGCTCACTGCAGGCGATCGATGAATACCTCGGCGACGGCAGAGACCTTCTGCTCACTGGTCAGGACATCGCCCAGGGCGCGAACAGGTCTTTGCTGTCGGACACGCTGCACATCGATTTCCTTCGGGACTCCCCCGAGGGGCGCAAGAGCGTTGTGGGCATCCCGGGGGAGATCGCGGGGCCAATCTCTGCGACGCTCGACAGCTACAACCCCGACGTCATCGGCCCGGCGGACTCGCTGGCGGTGCCGATTCTCGAGTACACGGGGGTGGTCACGGGCCCAGCGGGCGTGCGGTTCGAGGAGGGTGACAGCCGCGTCGTCGTACTTGGTTTCGACTTCGAGGCCCTCGTGGAGGAGGATCAGCGGGAGGAGCTCATGGGACGGATCATGCGATGGCTCCGGCCCAGGGTGTACCTACCACTGGTGGTGAAGGGCAGCCCGTAGGAGGGCGGTCCGGATGGGCGTCGCAGTGTCACTGGCACCCAGTGCTCGGGCTCAGTGTTCCATGTGATGATGAGGAGGACGAACGATGGCAAAGAGGATTGACCGCCGGAAGTTCATAGTGGGAGCCGGCTCGGCACTGGCGGGTGCGGCCCTGGCCTGTGGACGGCAGCAGCCGGGGCCCTCGGCTCCAGGGGAGGCGCCGACGGAAGCTCCCAAGCTCACGCCCGTACCCACGGAGGAGCCGGCCGCGGCGGCTCCCGCGACGGTGGCTCCCACGGAGGCTATCAAGCCGGTCGCTCCGGAGGGGGCGGCGGGGGACCTGGTGCTGCACAACGGCAAGGTGATCACCATCGACTCGGCGGACACCATCGCCGAGGCGATCTCTGTCAAGGGCGGCCTGATCGAAAAGGTCGGTACGTCGGCAGAGGTGCTGGCGTCGGTGGGCGAGGAGACCGAGGTGATCGATCTGGGTGGCCGGGCGGTCACGCCCGGCCTGATCGACGCACACCTTCACTTCCAGGTTGTGGGGCTGATGGGCGGCTACTACATTCCATTCCTGCCGCCAGAGGTGACCACACGCGAGGAACTGCAGGCCAGGCTGGCCGATGTGGTTGCGGCGACGCCGGAGGGTGAGTGGGTTAAGGGCTACTTCATCGTCGTCAAGGGCGGGGGCCTGCCGACGCGCCACGACCTGGACCCGGTCTCACCCAAGAACCCGGTTTGGATTGTGCAGCAGGGTGGGCACTACGGGTCGGCGAATTCACTAGCGCTGGAGATCGCTGATATCACCGCGAGTACACCTGACCCTGTTGGGGGGATGATCGGGCGGGATGCAGATGGCGAGCCAGACGGGACTTTCTACAACCATCGGGCGATGGATCTGCTGCGGCTGCACGTGCCCGTCTACACGCAAGAAGATGTGCGGGATAACATCGCTTACGCCCAGACTGTTTTTGCCGCCTGCGGGGTGACAAGTTTCCAGGACAACAACGTGCGGGGGACGAACACGGTGGGTACCTATCTCGACGCGGGCGCCCGGGGCGACATGTACCTGCGCGGTGCTGTTTACTACACACTGGAATGGCCCGTGGACCTGGATCGCGCACTGAACGAAATCGAGCGGTACGACGACCCGTATATGCGATTCGCGGGGTACAAGTTCCTGTTGGATGGCCAGCACATGATGGCCTACTGCCACGAGCCCCATGCCGGAGAGCGATGGAACGTCTCGACGTGGGAGCCTCAGCGATACAAGGACACGGTGCGGCAGCTGCACGACTCGGAATTGCAGATCTGTGTCCACTGCTTCGGAGATGCTGCCGTGGATCTGACACTGGATGCTTTCGAGGAGGCGATGAACGCGAATCCGCGTCCGGATCCGCGCCACCGCATCGAGCACTGCATCCTGTGCACGCCGGAGGCGACGCAGCGTATGAAGGACCTGGGGGTCGTGGTGAGCACACAGCCGCAGTTCCTCCGCCTGGGAGGCGATCTATACGCGGACTTTTTCGGGGAGGAGCGGTCGCGCCGGGCGATCGTGACCCGGGAGTGGCTCGACGCCGGCGTGCCGGTGGCGCTGGGATCGGATGCGCCGTCGACGCCGTGGCTTACGCCCCAGGTGACGTTGTTCGGAGCGGTGACCCGAGTCACGCTGTCCAAGCAGCAGCACGAGCCGGAGCAGGCGATGACGCTCGAGGAGGCGCTGTGGGCGCACACGATGGGCAGCGCCTATGCCGCCCACGAGGAGAATATCAAGGGATCGATTGAGCCCGGGAAGCTGGCTGATGTAGCCGTATGGAGCAGGGACCCGCTCACGGTACCCCTTCAGGAGTTGTGGAATCTGCCCATTGCGATGACGTTGGTCGGCGGCGAGATCGTCTATGACGGCGGCGAGGCATCCCTGCGTCCGCGCAAGGCGCGCTTGATGGCTTGACTGCTCGCGCCGGCCCCGCGATGCGCCGCCGCCGCCGGATTACGAATCCGGCGTGAGCAGGAGGGGCGGGTGGATTGGGAATCCGGCTCTAGTGCTGGCCGAGGTTGGTCCCAGCGGATCGGCGAGGCATCCCTGCGTCCGCGCAAGGCGCGCTTGATGGCTTGACTGCTCGCGCTGGCTCCGCGATACGCCGCCGCCAGATTACGAATCCGGCGTGAGCAGGAGGGGCGGGTGGATTAGGAATCCGGCACTAATGCTGGCCGAGGTTGGTCCCAGCGGATCGGCGATCGGCGGCACGTGCCGCTGCCGCCGGATTACGAATCCGGCGTGAGCAGAGCGGGGAGCTGGATTGTGAATCCGGCGTCAGCAGAAGGGGGAGCTGGGTCCGTGATCCTGCGTGAGCAGAGATAGATGTCTCCGCTCCGGTCGAGATGACGCAGCGGGCGGTCGAGATGACGCAGCGGGCGGTCTAGCCGAACTGCTCCGCTAGAACGCCCTTGAGCGTTGGTTCGCCGATGACCTGGAGCTCGTACCGGACGCGGTCGAGCGGGTGGCGCACATCCACCAGGCGCCGGAGGTCGATGGGCGTAGCGGCAAGCACCAGGTCGCACTCTACTGCGTTGATGGTCTCCTCCAGCTCCGCGACCTGTCGATCCCCATACCCCATGGCGGGGAGGAGCGGGCCGACGTGTGGGTATGCCTCGAACGTATTGGCGATTGAGCCCACGGCCCAGGCCCGTGGGTCGACGAGCTCTGCCGCCCCAAACCTGCGCGCCGCCACCACGCCCGCACCGTACGGCATACCGCCGTGGGTCAGGGTGGGGCCATCCTCGATCACCAGAACGCGCTTGCCCCGGATGGCTGCCGAATCGGCCACGAAGATGGGCGAAGCGCCCTCGATCACCGTGACGCCCGGGTTGACAGCGTTGATGTCCTCCCGTACCCGGGCAACCTCCTCATAGTCGGCGGTGTCGACCTTGTTGATCAGAACCACGTCCGCGAGCCAGAGGTTCGCCTCTCCGGGGTGATAGCGCCGAGCGTGGTCTGCGCGGTGCGGGTCGGCGACGACGATGTGTAGATCGGGGCGATAGAAGGGTAGATCGTTGTTGCCGCCGTCCCAGACGATGACATCCGCCTCCACCTCAGCCTGCCGAAGGATGGCTTCATAGTCGACGCCGGCGTAGACTACCACGCCTTGGTCAATGTGGGGCTCGTACTCCTCTCGTTCCTCAATGGTGCAGTCGTAGAGATCCATGTCGTCGTAGCTGGCGAACCGCTGCACCCTCTGAGCGACCAGGTCGCCGTAGGGCATGGGGTGGCGAATGGCAACCACCCGCTTACCCATCTTCTGCAGGATATCGCAGACGTGCCGCGTCGTCTGGCTCTTTCCGCTCCCCGTGCGAACGGCACAGACGCTCACCACAGGCTTCTCGCTTTCCAGCATTGTGCTATCGGCGCCCATCAGCCGAAAGTCGGCGCCGGCGGCGAGCGCCTGGGATGCCTTGTGCATCACGTGTTCGTGGGAGACGTCGGAGTAGGCGAACACGATCTGCTGGATGCCGTGCGCAACGATCAGGTCGCCCAGCTCACCCTCGGGGTAGATGGGGATGCCCTGCGGATAGAGCGCGCCGGCCAGCTCGGGCGGGTACTGCCGCTCTTCAATGTTCGGGATCTGCGTGGCTGTGAACGCGACGACCTGGTAGTCTGGATTGTCGCGGAAGTATGTGTTGAAGTTGTGGAAGTCGCGCCCGGCGGCGCCCATGATGATGACGCGTTGGTGGTTCGTAGCCACTAATCTCCTCCAATGGATGGGGTGTGGTTATCTTTGCCTCTTGACTGGACGAGCCGCGGTGCTCGAGCACAGGTTGTTGCGCGGATTGTGGCGCGGAAAGCGACCCAGGGCGTGAACGGTGACGAAAGAGGGGTGCCGAAGGCATCAGCATCTCCGGCCAGGAACCGAAATCTCATCGGGCAGGCGGCACAGTCACGCAAGGCGGGCAAGCACAATACCCAGCTCATAAAGGAGCAGGAAAGGCCCCATAATGAGCAGCATGTTGACAGGGTCAGTCGTCGGGGTGATCACTGCGGCCCCGGCAGCCGCACCGATGATGACGAACCGGCGAGCCTTGGCGAACCCTCCGGGCGTGGCAACTCCCAGCTTGGCGAGGAAGAACATCACCAAGGGGGTCTCGAAGACCAGGCCAGCCCAAAGCAGAACGGTGCTCACAAAGGAGACGTACTCATTGATCGAATACCGCTGTTCGACGATGCCTGTCAGGAACCCGCGCAGGAACGGCATAGCCGCGGGAATGAGCACCAGCGCTGCGAACCCAACGCCAGCCGCGAAACTGGCAGCCGCCACCGGCGTACCGATGAATAGGTACCGCTTCTCCTGGGCCTCAAGACCTGGGGCGACGAAGCGGAACAATTGGTACACGATCACGGGCATGGCGATGACCAGGCCGATCACCAGGGAGACCTTGAAGTAGACCGCGGGCGTCTCAGTAGGGGCGATGGCGATCGGCGTGAGGTCACCAAGGGGCGCGACGAGGACTGTGAGCACGCGGGGGGTCAGAAAGGTCCCGATTACTACGCCCACGGCCAGGGCGATGATGGCCCGCACCAGCCGGTCGCGCAGCTCTGTCAGATGCTCCAGAATGGGCATACTCGCCCGG